>DATIMX010000061.1:0-8346 GCA_035474935.1 Geodermatophilus sp.
CTCGGTGCTCGGGCTGCTCATCGTGCTGGCCGCGTTCGACGGCGACGCGGTGACCGCCCTGTGGCTGGGCCTGGTGGCCCTCGTCGTCGACGGCACCGACGGGATGCTGGCCCGCCGGCTGCGGGTCAAGGAGACGATCCCCTGGTTCGACGGCGCCCGGCTCGACGACATCGTCGACTACCTCACCTACGCCTTCGCGCCGGTGGTGCTGCTGTGGACGACCGGGTCGCTGCCCGGCGGGGCCGTGGGGTGGGTCGTCGCCGCGCTGCCGCTGCTGGCCTCCTGCTACCAGTTCTGCCGGGTCGACGCGAAGACCGAGGACCACGCGTTCCTGGGCTTCCCGAGCTACTGGAACGTGGTCGCCTTCTACGCCATCGTCCTCGACCTGAGCCCGGCGGTCGTGGCCACGGTGCTCGTCGTGTGCTCGGTGCTGGTGTTCGTGCCGGTGCGCTACCTCTACCCGTCGCGGACGACGGCGCTGCGCGGGCTGAGCCTGGCGCTGACGGCGGTCTGGCTGGTCACCTACGCCGTCCTGCTGCTGCAGGTGCCCGACCCGCACCCGGTCGTGGTCGCGCTGTCGCTGGCCTACCTCGGGTACTACGTCGGGGTGAGCCTGTGGCTGACCGCGCGGGCGGCCCACCGCCGGCGGGGCGAGCTCGCCGCGGCCGCCTGAACAGAAGGACCACCCTTCCCCCCACGCCTCGCAGGTTCGGCGCGGGACCCTGAAGGGTGGCCGTTCCAGTACGTCACCCGCTACAGGACGTCGAGGGCGGCGTCCAGCGCGGTGGCGAGGTCGGTGACCACGTCGGTGGTGTCCTCGATGCCGCAGGAGAACCGGACGAAGCCCGGCGGGACGGCGTCCCCGCCCCACTGGGCCCGCCGGTCCAGCGTGCTGTGCAGACCACCGAAGCTGGTGGCCGCCGCCCACAGCCGGCTGGCGGCGACCAGCCGCGCGACGGCGGCCTCGTCGGGCAGCACCGCCGAGACCACGCCCACCGGACGGGCCATCTGCCTCGAGGCCAGCGCGAACGAGGGGTCCTGCGGCCGCCACGGCCACCGGACGCCGGTCACCCGGGGATGGGCGGCCAGCAGCTCGGCGACGGCGCGGGCGTTCTCCGCCTGGCGGGTCAGCCGCAGGTCGAGCGTGGCCATCGAGCGGTGGCCCAGCCAGGCCTCGAACGGCCCCGGGGTCGCGCCGGTGTGGTCCCGCCAGCTCTTCAGGCGCGCGTACACCGCGTCGTCGGTGGTGCTCACGTGCCCGAGCAGCAGGTCGCTGTGCCCGGTCAGCGCCTTGGTGTCCGCCCCGATGGTGAGGTCGGCACCGAGGGCCAGCGGACGCTGGCCCAGCGGCGTGGCGGTGGTGTTGTCGACGGCCAGCAGCGCGCCGGCGTCCCGGGCCGCCTCGGCCACCGCGGCGACGTCGCAGACGTCGAGCTGCGGGTTGCTCGGCGTCTCCAGCATCACCAGCCGAGCACCCCGGAGCCCCCCGCGGGCGGCGGAGCCCTCGATCTCCAGCGTGGGGACGTACTCCACCCGCAGGCCCAGCCGGTCCAGCTCCTCACGTCCCAGCAGCCGGGTCGTGTAGTAGCCGTCGGCGGGCAGGACCACCCGGTCCCCCGCGCTCGCGCAGGCCATGAGCGCGGCGGTGATCGCGGCCATGCCCGTCGCGAACGAGAGGCAGCGGCCGCCGTCCAGCTCCCCCACGGCCGCCTCGAAGGCCCGGAGGGTCGGGTGCTCGGTGCGCGCGTACGCGTCCGCCCCGTCGGCGCGCGGGAGCCGGTCCCCGAGGTGGAACGGTGCGGCGAAGACCGGCGAGGGCCGCAGCGGCGCGCCCGGCACGGGCGCCTCCTCACCGGCACGGACCGAGCGGGTGCCGTCGCCCCACTCCTCCGGCAGCTCGCTCACTCGCGCTCCGCTCTGGTCGACCCGGTCACTCGGGCTTCGCCTCCCGGGACATGATGTCCTTCACGATCTGCGTCACCGGGACGCCGTCGTGGCACACCCGGACGACGGCCTCGGTCAGCGGCATGTCCACCCCGTGCGCTCGCGCCAGGTCCAGCACGGGCTGGCAGCTCTTGACCCCCTCGGCGACCTGCCGGGTGGTCCGCTGCACCTCCTCCACCGACATGCCGCGCCCCAGCCGCTCGCCGAAGGTGCGGTTGCGCGACAGCGGGGAGCTGCAGGTGGCCACCAGGTCGCCCAGGCCGGCCAGCCCGGCGAACGTGGCGGGCTCGGCGCCCAGGGCCGCGCCCAGCCGGGCGGTCTCGGCCAGCCCGCGGGTGATCAGCGAGGCCCGGGTGTTGTCGCCGAAGCCCATGCCCTCGGTGATGCCGCAGGCCAGCGCGATGACGTTCTTGACCGCGCCGCCGAGCTCGCAGCCCACCAGGTCCTGGTTGGTGTACGGGCGGAAGTAGGGGGTGTGGCAGGCGGCCTGCACCTGCGCCGCGCGGTCGTGGTCCGCGCAGGCCACCACGGTCGCGGCCGGCTGCTCCTCGGCGATCTCGCGGGCCAGGTTGGGGCCGGAGAGCGCGGCGACCCGGTCGGGGCCGGCGCCGGTGACCTCGCCGATCACCTGGCTCATCCGCTTGGTGGTGCCCAGCTCGACGCCTTTCATCAGCGAGAGCAGCACCGCGTCGGGGGGCAGCAGCGGCGCCCACTCGGTGAGATTGTCCCGCAGCGACTGGGAGGGGACGGCGAGCACCACGAGGTCGGCGTCGACGAGCGCCTCGGCGGCGTCGGCCGTGGCGCGCAGCCGGTCGGGCAGCCGGATGCCGGGCAGGTAGTCGGGGTTCTCCCGGGTCTCGCCGATCGCGTGCGCCAGCTCGGGTCGGCGGGCGTGCAGCACCACCGAGCAGCCGGCGTCGGCGAGCACCTTGGCGAAGGTGGTCCCCCAGGAGCCGGCCCCCAGGACGGCGGCCCGCGTGCCGGCACGGCGGCTCACGCGGCGCTCCCGGGCAGGTCGCCGGGCAGCGTGCGGCGGGGGTGGGGGGCGGTCGTGGTGGGCGCCGGCTCCCCGCGGAGCTCGGCCAGCTGGTCGCGCACGCAGGCCATCATCCGGTCGGTCACCTCGCGCAGCAGCTCCCCGGTCAGCGGCCGGCCCGCGCGCACCTGCGCGCGCAGGTCGGTGAGGTCCACCGGTTCGCCGATCAGGTAGTCGGCGGGCGTGCGCAGCCGCGGGTGCAGCTGCTTGGTGTGGTAGTCGTGCAGCCGCTGCGGTCCCCACTGGGCCACCGGCAGGACGACGGCGTCGGTGGCCAGCGCCAGTCGCGCGACCCCGGTGCGGGCCTCCATGGGCCACCAGTCGGGGTCGCGGGTGACCGACCCCTCGGGGTAGATGACCACGACGTTGCCGGCGGCGAGGTCGGCCACGGCGGCCGCCAGCGAGGTGCGCGCGTCGGCCCGGCCGCGGGCCACCGGGATCTGCCCGGCGGCGCGCAGGATCCGCCCGGCGAGCCCGGTGAAGACCGCGTCCTTGGCCAGGAAGTGCGGCACGCGGCCGCAGTCCCAGACCAGCCGGGCGCAGGCCAGCGGGTCGAGCACCGACACGTGGTTGGCCACCACGAGGACCGGGCCGGTGCGGGGGAAGCGCTCGGCGTGCCGGTAGCGCATCCGGAACAGCAGCACCGTGACCGGGTAGATCACCGCGACGCACAGCGCCAGGGCCAGCGGCAGCGGCCGGCGGGTACGCCACCGCGACGACGGGGCTCCGGTGCGGCGCGACACCCCGGTCCCCGGGGATCCGTCCTGCGTCACCGGCTCCTCCCCTCCTGCCCGCCCGGCTCCGGCCTGGCGGGCGACGTCCTGAGCGCCCATGGTCGCCTGGTCCGGTCCGCGAGGTGCAGCGGGGTCCGGTCCGGCCGGTCGGCGAGCACGCGCGGGTGTGCTCACATTGTGGCCGTGCGCACGTGGTCGGTCGTCGTCCCGGCGAAGCGGCTGCCGCTGGCCAAGACCCGCCTCACCCCGCTGCCCGCGGACCTGGACGGTCCGCCGGAGACCGCCCACGACCGGCTGGTCCTGGCGCTGCTGGCCGACAGCGTGGCGGCGGCCCTGGCCTCGCCCGCCGTCGCCGGCGTCCTCGTCGTCACCGACGACCCCGCGGCCGCCGGGACGGTGACCCGGCTGGGCGCCCGCACGGTGCCCGACGTGCCCGACCGGGGCCTCAACCCGGCGCTCGCCCACGGCGCCCGCGTCACCGGGGCGGCCGCGGTGGCCGCGCTCTCCTCGGACCTGCCGGCGCTGCGCCCGGAGGAGCTGACCGCCGCCCTCGCCGCGGCGGAGGTCGCGGCGCGCTGCTTCGTCGCCGACGCGCAGGGCACCGGGACGACGCTGCTCACCGCCGTCGGCACCGACCTCTCCCCCGCCTTCGGAGCCGGGTCGGCGCAGCGGCACGCGGCCGGCGGCGCCGTTCCGCTGACCGGCGGCTGGCCGGGGCTGCAGCGGGACGTCGACACACCAGTCGACCTCGAGGCCGCCCGGGCGCTGGGCGTCGGCCCGCACACCGCGGCGCTGCTGGGCGGAGCCGCCCGGCCGCGCGGCTGACCCGTTGCGGGTGACCCACCGGCCACCGGACTGCGGCACGATGAGTCCGTGCCCTCGACCAGACCCGGCGCTCCCGCCGACCGGTACATCAACCGCGAGCTGTCGTGGCTGGACTTCAACGCCCGTGTGCTGGAGCTGGCGGAGGACGACTCGCTGCCCCTGCTGGAGCGGGCGAAGTTCCTGGCGATCTTCGCCGGCAACCTCGACGAGTTCTACATGGTCCGCATCGCCGGCCTGAAGCGCCGGCAGAGCACCGGGCTGACGGTGCGCTCCCCCGACGGGCTGACCATCCGCGAGCAGCTGGCGCGGGTCACCGAGCGGACGCGCGACCTGGTGCACCGGCACGCCGACGTCTTCACCAAGGACATCTCCCCGCGCCTGGAGGAGGCCGGGATCCGGATCGTGCACTGGGGTGAGCTGGCCGAGCACGAGGCCAAGCGGCTGCGGGAGTACTTCCGCGACCAGGTGTTCCCGGTGCTGACCCCGCTGGCGGTCGACCCGGCGCACCCCTTCCCCTACATCAGCGGGCTGTCGCTGAACCTCGCCGTCCAGGTGCGCGACCCCGACACCGGTGCGCCGCGCTTCGCCCGGCTCAAGGTGCCCAACAACGTGCCCCGGTTCGTCCGGGTGGCGAGCTCCGACCGCGACGCCATGTTCCTGCCGCTCGAGGACCTCATCGCCGCGCACCTGCAGCAGCTGTTCCCGGGCCTCGACGTCATCGACCACCACCTGTTCCGGGTGACCCGCAACGCCGACCTGGAGGTCGAGGAGGACCGCGACGAGGACCTGCTGCAGGCCCTGGAGCGCGAGCTGGCCCGCCGCCGCTTCGGCCCGGCGGTGCGGCTGGAGGTCGCCGAGCCGATGGACCCGCGGATCCTCGACGTGCTCATGAGCGAGCTGGAGGTGGACGGCTCCGACGTCGTCCACGTGCCCGGCCTGCTCGACCTCGGCGCGCTGTGGGAGCTCTACGGCCTCGACCGGCCGGAGCTCAAGGACGAGCCGTTCGTGCCGGCCACCCACCCGCGGCTGTCGGAGGGCGAGACGCCCAAGAGCGTGTTCGCGACGCTGCGGGAGGGCGACGTGCTCGTCCACCACCCGTACCACTCGTTCGCGACCAGCGTGCAGCGCTTCATCGAACAGGCGGCCGCCGACCCGAACGTGCTGGCGATCAAGCAGACGCTGTACCGCACGTCGGGTGACTCCCCGATCGTCAACGCGCTCATCGACGCCGCGGAGGCGGGCAAGCAGGTCGTCGTCCTGGTGGAGATCAAGGCGCGCTTCGACGAGGAGGCCAACATCAGCTGGGCCCGCTCGCTGGAGCGGGCCGGCTGCCACGTCGTCTACGGGCTGGTGGGGCTCAAGACCCACTGCAAGACGGCGCTGGTGGTGCGCCGGGAGAGCGGCGTGATCCGCCGCTACTGCCACATCGGCACGGGCAACTACAACCCGAAGACCGCGCGGCTCTACGAGGACCTCGGCATCCTCACCGCCGACCCCCGGGTGGGCGCCGACCTCACCGACCTGTTCAACACCCTCACCGGCTACTCGCGGCAGACCACGTACCGCCGGCTCATGGTGGCCCCGCACGGCGTCCGTACCGGGCTGGTGGAGAAGATCCGACGGGAGGCCCGCCACGCGCGCGAGGGCCGGCCCTCGGGCATCCGCATCAAGGTCAACTCGCTGGTCGACGAGGAGATGATCGACGCGCTCTACGAGGCCTCGTCGGCCGGCGTCCCGGTCGAGTTGCTCATCCGCGGCATCTGCTCGCTGCGCCCCGGGGTCCCCGGCATGTCGGAGAACGTGCGGGTGCGCTCGATCGTCGGCCGCTTCCTGGAGCACTCGCGGGCGATGTGGTTCGCCGGCGGCGGCGAGGACGAGTGGTGGATCGGCAGCGCCGACCTGATGCACCGCAACCTCGACCGCCGCGTCGAGGTGCTGCTGCGGGTGTGCGACGACACCGCCGAGCGGCAGATGCAGCACACCTTCGACGCCGCGATGGCCGAGGGCGTGCGCTGCTGGGAGCTCGGCAGCGACGGCGCCTGGACCCGCACCGGCGAGCACGACTACCAGGCCGCGCTGATGGCGGCGGTGGAACATGCCGGCTGAGATCGGCGGTCTGGTCCGCGCCGCCGGTGGTGCCCTGTGGCGTCCCGCGGACGGCGGCATCGAGACCGCGCTGGTGCACCGGCCGAAGTACGACGACTGGTCGCTGCCCAAGGGCAAGCCCGACGAGGGCGAGCACCTGCTGGAGACGGCGGTGCGCGAGGTGGCCGAGGAGACCGGGCTGGACGTCGTCGTCGGACGGCGCAGCGTGCGCACCGAGTACGAGGTGGCGGAGGGTCCCAAGCGGGTCGACTACTGGCTGATGCGGGTGGTCGGCGGGGCGTTCACGCCCAACGACGAGGTCGACGAGCTGCGCTGGCTGCCGGTCGAGGAGGCCTGCGGGCTGGTCAGCCACGCCCACGACCGCGCCGTGCTGGCCGACCTGGCGCGGACCGACGTCCCCCGGCAGCCCTCCCTGCTGCTGGTCCGGCACGCCAAGGCCGGCAGCAAGTCCGACTGGGACGGCCCCGACGAGCTGCGTCCGCTGGACGGCAGGGGCCACCGGCAGGCGGCGCGGCTGGCGCAGGTGCTCCCGCTGTTCGCCCCCGCGGAGCTGCTCACCGCCGAGCGGGTCCGCTGCCGGCAGACCCTCGAGCCGCTGGCCGCCCGGCTGGGCCAGGGCATCGGCTCGCTGCCCGAGCTCGGCGAGGAGGAGTCCGCCGCCGATCCGCAGGCGGCCCTCGCCGCGGTCGAGCGGCTGCTCGACCCGCGTGAGGAGCCGGGGGTGGCCGTCGTCTGCAGCCAGGGCGGGGCGATCCCGTCGGTGCTGGCGGCCCTCGGCGTCCGCTTCGCCGGCGTTCCCGGCGCGCCGCACCCGCCCGCGGCGAAGGGCAGCACGTGGGTGCTGGGCGGGCGACCGGGCGCGCTGTCGGCCGACTACTACCGGGACTTCTCGGCCGACGCCGCCGAGGACCCGGCCTTCACCGGCCTGCGCTGAAAGAGGACCCCCTCCTCCCCACCCCTCGCGAGCTCGGGGCGGTGCCCTGGAGGGGGCCGGAAGCGGGCGCCGCTACGCGGGCAGCGCGGGCAGCGCCTTGGGCAGCCAGGCCGGACGGCGGGCCTCGAAGGCCTCGATGTCGGCCAGGTGCCGCTCGGTGAGCCCGACGTCGTCGAGGCCCTCCAGCAGCCGCCAGCGGGTGTAGTCGTCGATCTCGAACGGCACGCTGTGCTCGCCGTAGGAGACGCGCCGCTCCTGCAGGTCGACGGTCACCTGCGTGGTGGGGTCGGCCTCCACCGCCGCCCACAGCGCCTCGACCTCGGCCTGGGGCAGGACGACGGTGAGCAGCCCGGACTTGGTCGAGTTGTTCTTGAAGATGTCGGCGAACCGGGAGCTGATGACCACGCGGAACCCGCCGTCGAGCAGCGCCCAGCAGGCGTGCTCGCGGGAGGAGCCGGTGCCGAAGTCGGGGCCGGCCACGAGGACCGTCGCGTCGGCGTACTGAGGCTGGTTGAGCACGAAGTCCGGCTCGTTCCTGCGCCAGGCGACGAACAGGCCGTCCTCGAACCCGGTGCGCGTGATCCGCTTCAGGTACTCGGCCGGGATGATCTGGTCGGTGTCGACGGCGCTGCGGCGCAGCGGGGCCGCGGTGCCGGTGTGCGTGGTGAAGGCGTCCATGGCTCTCAGGGCTCCAGTGCGGGTCAGACGGCGGCCGGGACGGGGGCGTCGGCCAGGTCGGCGGGGGCGGTCAGCTTCCCGGTCAGCGC
>DATIMX010000062.1:0-2876 GCA_035474935.1 Geodermatophilus sp.
GCTGGCCGACGACGCCCGGCGGATGCGGCGGATGTTCGGGGACGCCGTCCCGGCCGAGGCGGTCGACGAGTACGTGGCCGTGCTGTCGGCGCCGGGCGCGCTGACCGCGGCGCTCAACTGGTACCGGGCGATGAGCTCGGCTGCGCCGGTCGACGACGTGACCGTGCCGACCACCTACGTCTGGAGCGACGACGACGTCGCCATCGGACGGCGGGCCGCGGAGGGCTGCGCCGAGCACGTCACCGGCGACTACCGCTTCGTCGAGCTGACCGAGATCTCGCACTGGGTCCCCGAGCAGGCACCCGAGGAGCTGGCCGTGGCGATCCTGGACCGCATCGCCTCGACCTGAGGCTCAGTCCTCTTCCGGCGGCGGGGGCAGGTCGTCGTCCGGCGGCTCGTCGGGGACGTCGTCGTCGCGGCCGGTGACCAGGGCGAGCAGGCCGGCCTCGTCGAGCAGGTCGACCGGGCGCACGGTGATGCCGGCGGCGACGTGGTGGAATCCGGCGCTGACCCGCTCGACCGGGACGCCGGTCAGCCGCGACCAGCCCAGCCGGTAGGCGGCCAGCTGCACCGCCGCGGCGGCCAGCTCCGCGCCCGACGGCGGCGGGCCGGTCTTCCAGTCGACGACCTCGAAGCCACCGTCGCCGTCGTCGAAGACCGCGTCGATGCGCCCGCGCAGGGTGAGCGGGCCCAGGGGCGTCTCGAAGGGCACCTCGACCTCGACCGGCTGCCGGTCGGCCCAGGGGCTGGCGAGGAACGCCGCCTGCAGCGCGGCCAGCGCGCCGTCGGGGGCGGCGGACTCGTCGCCGGAGCCGGGCAGCTCGTCGAGATCGAGCAGCCGGGCGACGCCGAAGCGCTCCTCCAGCCAGGCGTGGAAGGCGGTGCCGCGGCGGGCCAGCGGCGCGGGCGCGGCGGGCATCGGCCGGCGCAGCCGCCGGGCGAGCTCGGCCGGGTCGCGGCGCAGCGTGACCAGCTCGGACACCGACAGGTGGCTGGGCAGCGGCACCTCGACGGTGGGGTGGGCGGTGCGGCGCCGCTCGCGCAGCAGCAGGTCGGCGTCACGCACCCACCGCTCCACCTCCGGGTCCCCGGTGCCGAGCGCGGCCCCGGCGTCCAGCGGGTGCGGGGCAGCGCCGGCCACCAGCTCGGCGGCGGCGGTGAGCGCCCGGCGGCGCGGCGGCGAGAGCGGGTCGGCCGGCCACACGCCGACCGGCCACTCCTCCAGCGCCGGGTTGGTGGCGCCCTCCTCGGGGCGCTCGGCCCACGCGACGACGACGCCGGCGCCGGCGGCGCACGCGCGGCGGACGGTGTCGAGCAGCACCGAGGGGCCGCACGGCTTGACGCCGTCGCGCCACCAGCTGCCCGAGCACAGCAGCAGGTGCTTGGCCCGGGTGACCGCGACGTAGCCGAGCCGGATCTCCTCGGCCTCGCCGAAGCGCTTCCACTCCTCGACGTAGTCCTCGAGCGCGGCGCGCACCACGGCCTGGTCCCCGGAGCCGGGCACCGGCAGGCGCAGCTGCGGCAGCTCCGCGCGGTCGGTGGTGCGCAGGTCGACCGGGACCGCGCCGGGGTCCTTGACCCACGAGTCGCTGGTGTCGGTGCGGGCCGGGAACTGGTCGGCCGTCATGCCCGGCACGGCGACGACGTCCCACTCCAGGCCCTTGGCCGAGTGGCCGGTGAGCAGCTGGATCGACTCGGGGTCGACCGCGACCTCCCCGGGGTCGAGGCCCCGCTCACGCTCCTCGGCGTCGCGCAGGTAGCCGAGGAAGGCCGGCAGCGAGGGCAGCTCGGCCAGCTCGGTGAACTCCGCGGCGACCGCGTGCAGCGCGTCGAGGTGCGCTCGCGCCGAGCCGGGGCTGACGCCGGGCGCGCTGGCCAGCTCGGTCTCCAGGCCCAGCACCCGCGCGACCTCGTCGACCAGGTCGGGCAGCGACTCCCCCAGCCGGCCGCGCAGGTGCGCCAGCTCCGCGCCCAGCCGGCGCAGCCGCCGGTGGGCCGCGGGCGAGTAGGCCGACGGGTCCCCGAGGTCGTCGAGCGCCTCGACGATGCTGCCCCGCTCGGACGGGCGGGGAGCGGGATCGTCGTCGTCCTCGCGTCCGGGACGACGGGAGTGCACGAGCACGCGGGCGCGGGACTCGAGCGCGGCGAGGTCGCGCGGACCGATCCGCCAGCGGGCGCCGGTGAGCAGCCGGCCCATCGCGTCGCCGGCGGTGGGGTCGACGAGCACGGTCAGCGTGGCGACCACGTCGGAGACCTCGGGCACCTCCAGCAGCCCACCCAGGCCGACGACGGTCACCGGCAGGCCGCGGGCGCGCAGCGCGGCGGCGATGCCGGGCAGCTGCTTGCGCGTGCGCACCAGCACCGCCGTCGTCGGGGGGCGGTGCACCCCGCCGTCCTGCCGACGCCACCGTGGCCAGGTGCCGTCCCCCGGGGTGCGCGGAGCGTGTCCGTCATTCGATCGCGGAGACCCTGCGGGCCCCCACTCCTCACGACCCGCGTCCGGCCGTCCCGTGTACCAGACGGCGGCCAGCCGGTCGGCGAGCGCCTCGGTCTCCTCGGCCACGGTCCGGTACAGGCCGGCGGTGACCAGCCCGTGTCCGGCGGTGGGCGCCGGCGCGAGGTCGGGCAGCGGCACCTCGGGCGCCGGCAGCAGCCCGGCGACGTCGTTGGCGACGGCGAGCACGGCGCCGTCGTTGCGCCAGCTGGTGGCCAGGGTCAGCCGCTGCGCCTCCCGGCCGCGGACGCCGGGGAAGGTGCGGGCGAAGCGCTCGATCGTCCCCGCCGACGCGCCGCGCCAGCCGTAGATCGACTGCCTCGGGTCCCCGACGGCGAGCACCGCGTGCCCGGTGGTGCGGCCGAACAGCGCCTCGAGCATC
>DATIMX010000063.1:0-14103 GCA_035474935.1 Geodermatophilus sp.
TGCGTGACCGCGACCGGTGCAATCGCCAAACCCGACGTCATCAACGCGAGTGACCAGGCAGTCAGCATCCCGCATCCAATCAATAGTCACTAACAACGACCAATGAGATGACACCTGCGACGACTCCTCGCCCACAACACCCAACCTTAACCATCAACCCTAAAGTCTTCACTCAAGAACGGCACGCATGCTACCAATAGAGGTAGACCGGGCCCCGCTTCGCGGGGCTCATCGGCGTCTTATGGGGTGACGTGTTGGCCATTGTTTGGTGGCGTTGATAGATGCACGGCGGCATGAAGGTCTACGCCGGCGCACCGGCCGCCGCCCGGCACTACGTGGAGGCCGACCGGGGCAGGGCGGATGACTACTACCTCGCCGAGGGCACCGGGATCGCCCGCCGCTTCACCACCGGCCCTGACGGCAGGGCCCAGGAGTTGGCACCGCTTTCCGGGGACGGTTACGAGTCCTGGGTGGCCGGGCTCGACCCCGAGACCGGCGAGCCCCGGGGATGGCTGCGCACCGACGACCGGGCGGTCCGGTTCGTGGAGGTCGTGGTCAACGGCCCGAAGTCGTGGTCCATGGCCGCCGCGCTGCACCCCGACATCGCTGCCGCCTACGACGCGGCGCAGGACCGCGCCGCCGGCCAGGTCATCGGCTGGCTCGCCGGTCACGCGACCACCCGCGTCGGTCCGCGCGGCGGGCAGCTGCAGGTGCCCGTCGAGCGCCTGGAGGCGGTGACGGTCGCGCACCACACCTCCCGTGCCGGGGATCCACACCGGCATCTGCATCTGCAGATCAACGCGCGGGTGTTCGCGGCCGGGAAATGGCGTGGCCTGCACACCATCGGCGTCCGCGACTCCCTCGCAGCGATCAACGGTATCGGGCACGCCGCGGTCGCCACCGACCCGCAATTCCGGGACGCCCTGGCCGCGCACGGATTCACGCTGGACGGTACTGGAGAAATACTGGAGCTCGCCGAGTATGTGGGCCCGTTCAGTGCCCGCGCCGCGCAAATCGCGAGGAATGCGGACCGATATGAACGGGAATGGACGCCCGCGCATCCCGGCGAGACTCCCGGCCCGGCGCTGCGCAAGGCGTGGGACCGGCGGGCGTGGGCCGAAGGGCGTCCCGACAAGGTGAACCCGCAACCGGGGGCGAACGTCACCGAACGGTGGCTGGCCGAGCTCGCCGACCTCGGCTACCGCGACCGCAATGTTCCCGTCGCCCTGACACCGACGCCGGTCGGCATGTTCGATCGGGACGCCGCGGCCGAGACGGCGGTGGCCCGGGCGGGTGCGACTCGGTCTGCGTGGAACCCGGCCGATCTCCGTGGCGAAGTGGAGCAGCTGATCGCCGCCCAAGGGATCGTCGCCGACGGCCCGGTCCGTATCGAGCTGGCTGAGGACGTCACCGCCCGCGCCATGGGCCGCTGCGTGCCGCTGCTGTCCCGGGACGGTGCTGCTGTCGCCGTTGCGGAGCACATCCGCGCATGGACGTGCCAGCCGGTCCTGGATGTCGAAGCCGACCTGACCACCCGCCTCGCTGCCCGGGCTGCCGCCGGTGGCCGGGACCGCCACCTGACACCGCCCGAGGTCTTGTCGGCGGCCGGTGGGCGGCTGGATGCGGGCCAGACGGCCGCAGTCGCCGCCCTCGCCGGGAACCGGCCGCTGGTCGTCGTGGAGGGGGCTGCCGGTGCCGGGAAGACCACCACCCTGGCCGTCACGCGTCGACTGCTCGAGGGCGATGGGCGTCGGCTGGTGGTGGTGACGCCGACGTTGAAGGCGGCGAAGGTCGCCTCCGTGGAGGTCGGCACTACGGCCGGGTCGGCGGCGTGGCTGGCCTTTCAGCACGGTTGGCGGTGGGACGGCGACGGGGCCTGGACGAGGCTCACCCTCGGCCAGGCCGACCCGGTCACCGGAGGCGTCTATGGAGGCCCGGGCGAGGGAGCGCGGCTGCGGCCGGGGGATCTGCTGGTCGTCGACGAGGCGGGCATGCTGGATCAGGACACCGCCCGCGCCCTGCTGACCGTGGCCGATGAGTGCCGGGTGCGGGTGGCGTTGTTGGGTGATCGGCGTCAGCTGGCGGCGGTCGGGCGTGGCGGTGTGCTGGATCTCGCCGCCGACCGGGTCGACCCGGCCGCGCACCTGATCCTGGACGGGGTGCACCGGTTCACCCGCACGCTCATGGACCCTGATGGATCCATGCGGACGGTGCCGGACTCCGGCTACGCCGACCTGACCCTGGCCATGCGCACCGGAGAGGATCCCGGCAAGGTTTTCGACGCGCTGTGCGCCCGCGGGCAGATCCGGATCCACCCCGATGCCGCCGCGCTGAACGAGGCGCTGGCCGCCACCGTCGCCGTGGCCTTCGACGCGCGGCAGCGGCCGGCGGTGGTGGTGGACACCCGTGAGCAGGCGGCCGAGCTCAACGCCGCGATCCGGGAGCGGCTGGTCACCGAGCGCCGCGTCGATGACGTCGCCGCGGTGACGACGCGGTCGGGTCAGCGGATCGGTGCCGGGGACCGGATCGCCACCCGACGCAACGACCGCGCCTTTGGCGTCGCCAACCGCGACACCTGGACTGTCGTCTCGGCCGACGCGACCGGGGAAGTGGTTGTCACCCCCGCCGACACGTCGCCGGCCACTGTCACCCCTGGCGCCGGTGCCGGCTCCCGGGGACGTTCCCGTTCTGTCACCCCCGGCCCTGAGCAGCAACGGGTGCTTCCGGCCGACTACGTCAGAGAGCACGTGGAGCTGGCCTACGTGACCACCGCCCACGGCGTCCAGGGCGACACCGTCCCGACCGCGCACCTGGTGGTCGGGGAGCAAACCGGGGCGGCGTCGGCGTATGCGGGGATGACCCGCGGCCGCCAAAGCAACACCGCCCACCTGATCGCCGCGGATCTGGTGGAGGCGCGGGAGCAGTGGATCGCCGTGTTCGCCCGCGACCGCGCCGACCTCGGCCCCGCGCACGCCGCCCAGCTCGCTGCCGCGGAGGCCGCACGCTACGCGCAGCCCCGCCCGCTGGAACACGTGCTCGCGGACCTGCACGAGGCGTGGAGCGTCGAGGAGCGCTGGCGGCTGCGGCTCGCTGTCGAGGAGCCGGTGCGGAACCGGTTGCGGCAGCTCGTGGAGCTCGGCTGGGACCCCCACGAACGCATGCAGGCGGCCACGGAGCGGCACCAGGAGATCTGGCACGAGGCCGACCGCGCCGAGCGGCGGCTGCGGGCCGCCGAGATCACCGTCGCCGGCGACAGCGACCGGATCCGGGACCAACTGCTCGACGCCTGGAACAGTCAACGGGAGCCGGCCCGCCAGGCCGCGGGGGTGGTCCTGCAAGGAGCCGGTCGTTTCCGGCAGCGGCGCGGGACGGTCACCGAGGCCGCCGCGGAGCTCACCGCGTGGGGCGACGCGTGGCGCCCCTACCTGCTCACCCTGCCGACCGACGCCCGCGCGCTCGCCGAGCACGCCAACTCGTTCGATGACCGCTCCGCCCTGTGGGCAGCGTTCGACGCTGCCGCCCGCCAGGCCGCCGAGCAATCCCATCCCGAGTACGCGGCGCTGCAGGCCGTGGCGGCCGCCGCCCGGCACGCCCACCAGCAGGCCGCCCGCGCCGTGGACGACGCCCGGCGCGAGCAGACCGCGATGGTCGGCCGCTTCGGCGGGATCGCCCTGACCCACGACCCGGCCGGACAGCTGGCCGAACTCGAGCGGCAGGCCGCCGCAGACCACGCCGAACTCGCCGCCGCCCAGGGCCGGATCGCCCAGCTGACGGCCGAGCCGGCCTTCCTCGGCCAGCCGCCCGACCGGCTCACCCGGGAACGCGACACCTGGCAGGCCCGGCGCGACACCGCACGCCAACAGCAGCAGCGGGACCGCACTGCGCCGCCCGACGCCTCGGTCTACCGCCGACACAGGCAGGAGGAGCACCACGTCCGGTCCGCCGGCCGTCCCGGCCACGGCATCAGCAGATGACCGCGACGTCCTCGTGCAGCACAGAGCGTGAGCTCAGGAGGCCTACGGGAGAAAAACCGGAGGAAGCCCGGAAAAGCTGGCCGCGGGGTGTCACCAATCGGCCCGAAATGGCGCCTTCTACGACGACAGCGCCCCATCCCCGACGAGACCCGGAGCCAGCCATGCCCGACCCGATCGCCGCCCATGAGACCGAGTTGCTCACCATCGTCGAAGCCGCCGACCTCCTCC
Organism: Geodermatophilus sp.; assembly: GCA_035474935.1. Lineage (GTDB taxonomy): Bacteria > Actinomycetota > Actinomycetes > Mycobacteriales > Geodermatophilaceae > Geodermatophilus. The sequence continues at coordinate 4,203 of DATIMX010000063.1, forward strand.
GCGCCCCCGTCGCCACCCTCCGCTACTGGCGGCACCGCAACATCGGCCCCCACAGCTTCCGGGTCGGCCGCCGCGTCCTCTACCGCCGCGACGACCTCCGAACCTGGATCGACGCGAAAGCAGGCCAGGTCAGTGAGCACTGACGAAGTCCCTCCACGCGGACCGCGCCGAGGCCGCTCCGGCAGCCGCGGTGCGGCGGGGGAGGGAGAACGTGCCGTGCCGCCGGCGAGCCCTGCGGCCCGGCGGGCCCTGCGGGCCCGCATGGCAGCCCACCACCTGCACGCCGGCATCCCCGACGCCGCCGCCCACACGGCACCTGCCCGAGCCGCGTTCCTGGCCCGGTTCGAGCGCGAGGTGGACCCGGACGGCGTTCTTGATCCTCGCGAGCGAGCCCGTCGCGCCGAGCACGCACGCAAGGCCTACTTCCTCCGGCTCGCGCTGGCCTCGGCCCACGCCCGGGGAGCCCGCCGTGCCAACGGAAGACCGGGCCCCACGGCGGAACGCTAGGCGACCCGGGGGAGCGCCCTCCCGTGAACCGAGGATCTCGACCTTCGACAGCGACGGCACGGCGCCCGTTTGCCGACCAGATGCGGGACGTTCCGGTGACGCGAGGTCAGCGACGCTTGGGGCCGCCCGCGGTCAACGCCCTGCGGGAACGGGGCCTCACAGCCGGTCCCCGAGGGCGGCGCGGTGGAATGCGGCGCGGGCGCGTTCGTCGGCGGCGCTGGCGGCGTATCGGCCGACCATCTCCCGGGACCGCCAGCCGGCGAGCCGCATCAGGTCCTGCTCCTGGCCGCCGGAGGCGAGCCAGGTGTGGGCGTAGGTGTGCCGGAACCGGTGTGGGTGGACGTTCCGCACCCCGGCCTCAAGGGCGCGGCGTTCGAGCATCTGCCGGACGCCGGAGTCCGTGACCCGGCCCTTCTTGCCCAGCCATAGCGCCTCCGTGGCGGCCTGGGGGTGCGCGGCCCGGGCGCGGAGGTAGCGACGCAGCGCGTCGGCGGTCTTGGAGCCATAGGGGACCGCACGGCCGCGTCTGCCCTTACCCATCACCACAGCCACGCTCTGCTCGGCGTCCAGATCGCCGACGTTGAGCCCGGCCAGCTCCCCGGCGCGCATGCCCGTGTCGATCAGCATCCGCAGCATCGCGGTATCCCGGCGGTTCTCGAAGGTGTTGCCGCGCGCCGCGTCCAGCAGGGCGCGCAGTTCGTCGTCGGTGAGGATATCGACCGGCTGCTCGGGCACCGCAGGTGGGCGCATCCGCTCCATGGGGGAGTGGCCGATCTCGCCGTCCTCGACCAGCCACCGGAAGAGCTGCTGCAGCGAGCGGTAGTGCTTGGCGACCGTGGCGGGGGAGACCCGGTCGGCGAGTGCCGCGAGGAAGGCCTCGAGGTGCTCCCGGGTGATGCCGGCGGTCCCCGTCGGCATCCCCGCCTCTCGCAGCCAGACCAACAGGTTGTCCCCGACCTTCAGGTAGCTGGCGATCGTCGAGGGCGCGACGTTGCGGGCACGCAGGTGGGTGCGCCAATCGGGCAACAGAACAGCCAGATCGTCGATCCCGGGTGTAGTCGCGGTCACAGTTGCGCCCTTCGGAGCAGCTGCGGCACGCCGGATCGGGGCATGCGTCATGGTTCAGATGATGGCACAGTCCCCGTCTGTTGAAGCGCTGTGCGGGATTCAGTACCCGTGTATTGCCTGGTGGTGGGGCGGGTGGGGCTCGAACCCACGACCCAGGGATTATGAGTCCCATGCTCTGACCGGCTGAGCTACCGCCCCGCGGTGTCCAGCCTGCCAGATGCGCGGACCGGCCTCAGGGTGCGGTGCTGATGGCGTCGATCGCCGTCCGCGCCTCCTCGCGCAGTGCGTCGGAGATCGGTGCGGAGCCGGCCACCTCGGCGGCCGCGGCCTGGCCCTCCTCGCTCGTCACGTACGTCATGAAGTCGGCGACCAGGTCGGCGGTCAGCGGATCCTCGTACGCGATGCAGCCCAGGTGGTAACTGACCAGGACGATCGGGTAGCTGCCGGACTCGGCCGTCGTCCGCTCGAGCTCCAGGGCGAAGTCGTACGGACCGCGGCCGGGCAGCGGCTCGGACCTTTCCACGACGGCGGCCGCGGCCTCGGGCGTCGGCGGGACGAACTCGCCGCCGACGCCGATGCGGGCGACGCCCAGGTTGCCGGCCTGGGAGAGGTCGGCGTAGCCGACGGTCCCCTCGCCGCCGGCGACGGCGGCGATCACGCCGGAGTTGCCCTGGGCCGACTCGCCGCCCTCCACCGGCCACTCGCCGTCGGGCTCGAACGGCCAGTCCCCGGGGGCCGCGGCAGCCAGGTACTCGGTGAAGTTCTCCGTGGTCCCGGACTCGTCGGAACGGTTGACCGGGGTGATCGGCAGGGCGGGCAGCGCGACGCCGGGGTTGTCCGCGGCGATCGCCGGGTCGTCCCAGCGGGTGACCTGCCCGGCGAAGACGCGGGCCAGCGTCGTGGGGGAGAGGGCTAGGTCCTCGACGCCGGGCAGGTTGTGCACCACCGCGATCGGCGAGATGTAGTTCGGCAGCTCGAACACCTCGCCGCCGCAGCGCTGCCGTGCCGCGACGAGCTCCTCCTCGTCGAGCGGCGCGTCCGAGCCGGCGAAGTCGATGCCACCAGCGACGAACTGCTCCCGGCCGCCGCCGGAGCCGACCGGGTCGTAGTCCACGGTGACGCCCGGCTGGACAGCCGAGTACCCGGCCGTCCACCCCTGCATCGCCGCCTGCTGGCTGCTCGCCCCGGCGCCCACGAGTGAGCCGCTGAGGTCACCGGCGGCCACCGCGCCCCGGCCGCGCTCGTTCGGGGGCACGTACTGCGACAGCGCCACCGCTGCGCCGGCCACCGCGGCGACCCCGACGGCAGCGGCGACCTTCCTCCGGGCCGACACCCGCGTCCTCCCGCCATCCGGCCCCGCGCTCCGCGCCGGGCGTCCGGACTCGACCCTAGGCGTCGCTCCCGGTCCGGACCGATCGGCACCCGGAGGCGCTGTTACACGGCTTCCGCCTCCGGCGCCGAGGGCTGTGGACGACGCCCGGACGAGGTCCACAGCCCCCCGGTCGGGTGATCCCGTGGGCGACATCACAGCGAACGCGGGGTGTGCGGGCCGGTCGAGCCGGGAATCCGCGTCATTCCGGCGTTCGTGCTGGTCGTCTCGCGCGTCACGCCCGCACCACAGGCCACCGCTCCGCGGTCGCGCGCTGACGTCGCGTAGTGGAGACGGTGCTCTGAGGGCAAGCCGGCACCCCGGCTCCGTTACCCGATCGTGACCCGAGGCGCGGATCCGTGTAGGTTCCCCGACGGCCCTGCCGGGCTCAGCCCCTCGGGAACCGGGGGCCTCGGCACGGCCCCGCCGAACCGCCGACGTCCCGACCCGGGGCCGAGGCGGACCGGGGACCCACCGAACACCTGGGGTGAGTCCTGCATGCGCACGTGCTGCGCAGGCAGGTAGGGCGCCGTCCGGCCCGAACCCGTCAGCTAACTCGGTAGGCGGTCGCGAGGATGGGAGAACCGTCGCCTTGGCGACCCTGCACCGCCTGAACACCGTGGTCCGCTGCGCCGCGTCACCCCGCAGCCGCTCGCGCGCTCCGCGCCGGGCCGTCCTCGTCGCCGCCGCGGTGGCCGGGCTCCTGGCCGGCACCCCCGTCGTCGCCGGCGCCGCGCCCGCCCCCGCCTCGGAGCAGGCCTCGCTCGAGGAGCAGGTCAAGGCCATCGAGGCGCAGGTCGAGGCCGCCGAGGAGCAGCTCCAGCGGATGACCGTGGAGGCCGAGGCCGCCGCCGACGCCGCCCTCGTCGCCCGTGCCCAGCTGGCCCAGGGCCAGGCCGAGGCCGAGCGGACCGCCGCCGAGCTGGCTGCCGCCCAGGCCGACGTCGCCGGGGCCGAGGAGGACATCGCCGAGCTCAGCCGCGAGGCCTACATGGGCGCCGACAACCGCTACGGCGACCTCGAGATGGTGCTCGACGCGAAGAGCCCCACCGAGCTGCTGCAGCAGGCCGCGACCATGGAGGTCATCGGCGACCACCGCGCCGAGCGGCTGCAGGAGTACCTCACCGTCCAGGCGCGGGTCGAGGAGGCCGACCGCGCCGCCCGTGCCGCCGTCGCGCAGCTCGGCGAGCTCGCCCGCAAGGCCGAGGAGGCCGAGCGGGCCGCCAACGAGCACCTCGCGCGCGCCCAGGCCGACTACGACGCCCGCGCGGCGGAGAAGGCCCGCCTCGACGAGGAGCTCCGCCTGGCCGGCGAGCGGCTGCTCGCCGCCCAGGGCGCCGCCGACGCTGCGGCCGCGTGGAGCGCCCGACAGGCGCAGCAGCAGCAGAGCCTGGCCAGCGCGTCGAGCACGTCCGGCATGCCGACCGCCGGCCGGCTGACCTCCTGCTACGGCCCGCGCTGGGGCACCATGCACCAGGGCGTCGACATCGCCGCCCCCATCGGCACCCCGATCTACGTGCCCGAGGACGGCGTCGTCCTGCAGGCCGGCGCGGCCAGCGGCTTCGGTCAGGCCGTGTACGTGCAGCACGGTGACGGGCAGATCACCCTCTACGGGCACGTGAACCAGTTCTACGTCGGCGCAGGTCAGGTCGTGAAGGCCGGGGACCACATCGCCGACGTCGGCAACAAGGGCCAGTCCACCGGGCCGCACCTGCACTTCGAGGTGCACCAGGGCGGGCTCTACGCCAGCCGGGTCAACCCGATGCCGTGGCTCCAGTCGCACGGCATCGCGCCGGGCGGCGCCTGTTGACCGGCTGACCGGACCACACCGACGCGGCCGCCGGAGGAGAGTGCTCCTCCGGCGGCCGCGTCGGCTCTACCGGCGTCCGCGCAGCCGGCCGAGCAGGCCGCCCACGCCGCCGAGGGTCTGCGCCGCCAGCGCCAGGATCGGGCCGCCGGGGATGCCCGGCGCCGCCTGCACGATCGGCGCCAGGGCCAGCAGGCCGCCCAGCTCGTGCACCCGCAGCCGGCGCCGGGCCAGCGCCACCACCGGGTTGACCCGGCCCGAGGCGGCCTCCAGGAGCAGGTCCGCCGGTGCCTCCACCGCGGTGCCGCGGACGTCGCCCGCGGGGGTCCGGCGCACCGTCCAGCCGGAGCCGTCGGCGGCGAAGGCCCAGCCGCCCTCCGGCGTCGCCAGCGTCGCGCCGCCGCTGACCCCCTCGCGGGCCGCCAGCGCGCCGGTCACGTCGGCCAGCGCGGCCAGCCCGGACTGCAGGACCGCGGGCGGGGGAGGAGCCGCGCCGCAGGGCACCAGGTCCAGGCCGTGCACCGCGAGCTCGTAGGCCTGTCCGAGGACGACGCTGAGCAGCGGCAGCCGGCCGACGACGGCCACCGCCGGTGCGGTGTCCAGCTTCGCCGGCTCCTCGACGAGGTACCGGGCGGTGGCGTCCCGGTTGCGGCGCAGCGCGGCCAGCACCTCCTCCCGGGAGGCGCCCCGGTGCGCGGCGGTCACCCGCGCGTTCGTGGCGTCGACGTCCGGCGGCGTCCCCACCCCACCGGCCCGCGCCGAGGCGATCAGGTCGGGCAGCGCGGCGTGGTCGTCCCACAGGCCCAGGTGCACGCACACCTCGTGTGCGCGCCAGCCGGGCAGCCGGGTCGGCCGCTCGAGGTCGACGGCCGCCGCCTGCTCGAGGAAGGTGTCCCACGCGCCGAGCACCATCGGCCCGACGGTGTCGCGGCCGGCGTCGGCCATGCCGTGGTGCTGGGTGTCCCCGGTCAGCGCCATGGCCGCCTCCTACCCCGGGGGGACGGCGGCAGGCGTGACGAAGGCCTCGCCGCGGTCCGAGAGCCACCCCATCGGGGGGTGGAGTCGGTCAAGGTGGAGTCGCTCCACGTCGATGATGGGCCCATGGACGACAGGCCGGTGGTGGACCGCCGCTCGCCCCGCGGGAGCGGGGGGCGCGGCGGCTGGGCCGTGCTGCGGACCGCGCTCTACCGGCAGCTGGCCGCCGACGACGACCGCGCCGCCTCCTGGGTGCGGCACGTGCGCCTGGGGGTCTGGCTCACCGAGGCCTCCGCGCTGGCCGTGATCGGCTACGCGCTCCTGACCCCCAGCACCGTCTCGCGCACCGTCGTGCTCCTGGCGCTGGCCGGCACCGCGGTCCTGGCCGCGCCGCTGCTGCTGGTCCTGCCCATCGCGGAGATGGTTCGCGACCACCGGGGCAGCCTGCTCTTCTACGGCTGGAGCCTCGCGGTCACCGGGCTGGTCGCGGCCGCCAGCCGGGTGGACGGCGGAGCGGACAGCCCGCTGTTCGCACTGCTGTTCATCACCCTCGGCTTCCTGGCCGTGGCCTATCCGCCGTGGGGCGTCGTCGCGATGGGCGCCGTCATGACCGGGGCCTACCTGGTCTGCGTCGCCGGCGGCGACCTGGACTCCTCGGCGTCCTTCATCGCGGTCGTCATGGCCACTTACACCGTGCTGTGCGCGATGGCCTCGGCCAACCAGTGGGAGTCCTACGACCGCCAGCAGCTGCTGCTGCGCACCTCCGAGGTGCTCGCCGCCACCGATCCGCTGACGGGCTGCCTCAACCGCCGCGCCTTCCTCGACCGGCTGGACCGCGCCGCGGCCGGCACCGACGAGGGGTGGGTGGTCTGCCTGGTCGACCTGGACGGCTTCAAGGGCGTCAACGACCGCAGCGGCCACGCCGCCGGGGACGCCGTCCTGCGGGCGGTCACCGCCGCGCTGGGCGGCGTGGTGCGGGAGACCGACACGGTGGCCCGGCTCGGCGGTGACGAGTTCGCCGTCCTCGCGGAGGTCGACCCCGGCGGGAGCGAGGCCCTGGCCGCCCGGTTGCGGGACGCCGTGGCGCGGATCGGTGCCGGCGTCGGCGTCACCGCGAGCGTCGGCGTCACCGACGTCCGGCCCGGCGACGAGGGGCACGAGGTCCTCGGCCGCGCCGACCAGGCCATGTACCGGGCCAAGGGCGCCGGCGGCAACCAGGTCACCGTGCTCGCCCCCTGAACCGACGCGGGTCCCCCACCTGGATCGCAGCTACCGAGCGTGAGCGGATTCCGGTACGACCCCGTTCGTACCATGACTTCCTGTGGACCCGCGGGGGAGATCCTGTGGACTGCGTGTGGGGTGGCGGTGGATCAGGGATTGCTGGCCGGACCGCGCCAGTACGCCACTGACCAGCACGTAGGCGCTGAGCGCAGAACCATCCCGTCACACCGGACGCAACCGTCCCGTCCGCACTGGCGCGATCGGGTGGCCATCGTGCACACTGTCACCAGGACCCCGGGTCCGAGATCGCCGAACACAGCCTGTCACCGAATCGATCGTCCGTTGGGGAAGACGAGACCGATCGAGTCGATGGAGGTGCCCCGTGCAGCGACGGTCTACCCAGGGTGTCGTCTTCGTGCACGCGTGCCCGAAGGCGCTCTGCCAGCACGTCGAGTGGGCGCTCGAGCGCGTCATCGGCGCGCCGGTCTCCCTGTCGTGGGCCGACCAGCCCGCGGCGCACGGTTCCTACCGTGCCGAGGTCGCCTGGACCGGTGCTCCCGGTACGGGCGCCAAGCTCGTCGCTGCGCTCCGCGCGTGGCCGATGCTGCGCTTCGAGGTCACCGAAGAGGCCAGCTACGGCAACGACGGTGAGCGCATGTCCTACGTGCCCGGCCACGGCGTCTTCCGCGCGCCCACGAGCGCCAACGGCGACCTCGTCGTCAGCGAGCAGCAGCTGCGCAACCTCGCGGCCAACGCCACCTCCATCGAGGCGTTCCGCCACGGCGTCGACGAGCTGCTCGGCGCCGCCTGGGACGCCGACCTCGAGGTCTACCGGCACGCCGGCGACGGCAGCCCGGTCACCTGGCTGCACCAGGTGGTATGAGGGCCGTTCCCGCAGGGGGTCCTTCGACTTCATCACGAACCGGCCACGGCGGGGCGGCGCCCCCGAACCTCTCGTCGTAGGCTCAGACCGGTCGTCCGGACGTCGTCGGGGAAGCGGCGTCCGGACGACCAGCACCCGCTCCACGACCGGGCCCGGCACCTCCGCGGAGGTGCCGGGCCCGGTCGCGTGCGCTCACAGCGGGATGTTGCCGTGCGCCCCACGGCCGGGCGGCGCCGCTGCCAGGGCGGCCACCAGCCGCCGCCTGGTCCGCGCGGGGTCGACCACCTCGTCGACCACGCCGATCTGCAGGGCCCGGTTCACGCCGCCGGCGATGCGCTCGTGCTCCGCGGCCAGCTGCGCGTGCAGCGCCTCGCGTTCGCCGGGCGGGACGGCGGCCAGCTTCTTGCGGTGCAGGATGCCGACGGCGGCCTTGGCGCCCATGACCGCGACCTCGGCCCCCGGCCAGGCGAACACCGCCGTCGCGCCGAGGGAGCGGGCGTTCATCGCGATGTAGGCCCCGCCGTAGGACTTGCGGGTCACCAGCGTCACCCGGGGCACCACCGCCTCGGCGAAGGCGTGCAGCAGCTTGGCGCCGCGGCGGACCACGCCGTCCCACTCCTGGCCGACGCCGGGCAGGTAGCCGGGGACATCGACCAGCACGACCAGCGGGACGCCGAAGGCGTCGCACATGCGCACGAAGCGGGCCGCCTTCTCCGCCGAGGCCGAGTCCAGGCAGCCGCCCAGGCGCAAGGGGTTGTTGGCGATCACGCCGACCGTGCGGCCGGCCAGCCGGCCCAGCGCGGTGACGATGTTGGGCGCCCAGCGCGGGTGCAGCTCCAGCGCCGGCCCGTCGAGGAGGGCGGCCACGAGCGGTTTGACGTCGTAGGCGCGGTTGGCCCGCTCGGGCAGCAGCGCCCCGAGGTCGGTCTCCGGCTCTCCCTCGGCCGGGGCGAAGGAGCCCTGTGCGGCCAGCAGGTCGACGGCCTGCCGGGCGGTCTCCAGCGCCGCCTGCTCGGAGTCGGTCACCACGTGCACGACGCCGCTGCGCCGGCCGTGGGTGTCCGGCCCCCCGAGGCTCTCCATGTCGACGTCCTCGCCGGTGACCGAGCGGACGACGTCCGGGCCCGTGACGAACACCCGGCCGGCCGGGCCCATGATCACCAGGTCGGTGAGCGCCGGGCCGTAGGCGGCGCCGCCGGCGGCCGGGCCGAGGACCACCGAGATCTGCGGGACGCGCCCGGAGGCCCGCACCATCGCCTCGAAGACCTCGCCGACCGCGTGCAGCGCCGTGACGCCCTCGGCCAGCCGGGCGCCGCCGGAGTGCCAGACACCGACGACCGGCATGCGCTCGCGCAGGGCGGTGTCGATGGTGTCGACGATGTGCCGGCACCCGTCGACGCCCATGGCGCCGCCCATCACGGTGGCGTCGGTGCAGAAGGCGACCGCCCGGGTGCCCGACACCGTGCCCCGGGCCGCCACCACACCGGAGGTGTCGCGGGGCGCCAGCAGGGACATCGAGCCGGTGTCGAAGAACCGGGCCAGGCGGTCCTCGGGGTCGCGCGGGTCCGGGGCGACGGCGGGGGGAACGGCTTGGAGCGTGCTCACGGGACCTCCACGGGCCGGACGCGGGCGTGCGGGGACAGCCCGGGCAGGCCCGGGCCGGTAGCGATGCCCTGCTGCAGGGTCCCGCCGCGAGCTCGCGAGTGGCAGGGGGCAGCGGGGTCCTCTTTCAGGCGGTGGTGAACACCAGCGCGATGTTGTGGCCGCCGAAGCCGAAGGAGTCGTTGACCGCGGCGGTGAGGGACGCCTTGCGCGGCTCCCGCCGGACGATGTCGAGGGCCTGCACGGCCGGGTCGTCGTCGGGGTCGTCGAGGTTGGCCGTCGCGGGGACGATCTGCTCGCGCAGCGCGAGGATGGTGAAGACCGACTCCAGCGCCCCGGCCGCGCCGAGCAGGTGGCCGGTCTGGCTCTTCGTCGCCGTGACCAGGGCGTGCTCGCCGATGGTGTTGCGGATGGCCGCGGCCTCCGCGGTGTCACCGACCGGTGTGGAGGTGGCGTGCGCGTTGACGTG
>DATIMX010000064.1:0-7829 GCA_035474935.1 Geodermatophilus sp.
CTCGACCTCGTAGGCGGCCAGCTCGGCCTTGAGCCGCTGCACCCGCTGCAGCTCGGCGGCCTTCTCCTCCGGCGACCGCAGGTGCACCGGAAGCACCTCACCCAGCGACGGCGAGGCGGTGACCGGCGGCCCGAACTCCGGTGGCGTCAGGTCGGCCACCGTCAGCCCGACCCCGAACCCACCACCGAAGAACATGCCCCCACGCCAGGCCGGGGGTACGACAGTTTCGGGGCCTTGACCAGCGAAGACGCCGAGTGGATCAGCGGCGGGGTACCGACAGCGGGCGGCGGCACGGACCGGACGGCTCGGTGGTGCGCATGAACCGGGATCCGGCCCGGCGTACCGGGCGTCCCCGCCGGCCGCAGGTCCCCGGTGCCGCGCAGGCCGCACCCGCCAGGGACCTCCGTCCCGCCGTCCGCGGACGGAAGGCGGTGTCCGGCCCCAAGGGATCGCCGGAGGGTCGAGGGACCCCACCGCCGGCCGGCGCGACCGCGTGGCCCGAGTGGTCGATGCGGAGGTCGATGCCGTGACCGTGACCGAGACCCATCCGCCCTACCCGGTGCGGGTCGACGCGTCGCTGGAGGGGCCGCTCTCGCGCTGGCTGTGGCTGGTCAAGTGGTTCCTGCTCATCCCACACGTCGTGGTGCTGGCGTTCCTCTGGATCGCCTTCACCGTGCTGACCGTGGTCGCCTGGTTCGCGATCCTCGTGACCGGCCGCTACCCGCGGGCGCTCTTCGACTTCAACGTCGGGGTGCTCCGCTGGAGCTGGCGGGTGCACTACTACGGGTACGCCGCGCTCGGCACCGACCGGTACCCGCCGTTCACCCTCGCCGACGTGCCGGACTACCCGGCCCGGCTCGACGTCCCCTATCCGGAGCGGCTCTCCCGTGGGTTGGTGCTGGTCAAGTCGTGGCTGCTGGCGATCCCGCAGTGGCTGGTGGTGGCCCTGTTCGCCGGTGGCGGCCTCTGGATCAGCACGTCCTCCGTGGGCGACGTGCGGTGGGACGACAGCTGGGGAGCCGGCGGCCTGGTCGGGCTCCTGGTGCTGGTCGCGGGCATCCTCCTGTTGTTCACCGGCCGGTACCCGCAGCCGGTGTACGACTTCGTGCTCGGCATGGACCGCTGGGTGCTGCGGGTCGCCGCGTACGTCGCGCTGATGACCGACCGGTACCCGCCGTTCCGGTTGGACATGGGCGGCGCCGACCCTGGCACACGACCCGTGGGGCCGGCCGGACCGCCGCCCGCCGGTGGCGCCGCGGCGCCGCCCGTCGTGACCACGGCCGGCGCGCCGGAGCCGCCGCGGTACGGCTCCGCCGAGCGGTGGACCGCCGGGCGGGTGGTGACCGTCGTGGCCGGTGCGGTGCTGCTCATGGCCGCCACGGGCCCGCTCATCGGCGGCGCCGGCCTGGCATGGGCCGACACGACCCAGCGCGAGGACGGCTACCTGTGGTCCGCGACCGACGACCTCGCCACTTCCGGGTACGCGCTGACCGTTGACGACATCACCCTGGACACCGCGGGCGAGGACTGGGTGCTCGACGAGGTGATCGGTGACGTCCGCGTCGAGGTCACGGGGGCCGAGTCCTCCACGGCGGTCTTCGTGGGCGTTGCCCGCGCCGCCGACGTCGATCGGTACCTGACCGGGGTCGGGCACGGGCGGGTCGACCGGCTCGGGCCGGACGGCGGCCCCGGCGCCGTCACCGAGATCCGCGGCGGGGCACCGACGTCCCTCCCCGGGGACGAGGACCTCTGGGTCGCCCAGGTGCAGGGGCCGGGCACCCAGACCCTGCAGTGGACGCCGTCGGACGGGGACTGGACGGTCGTGGTCATGCGGGCCGACGGCTCGGCCGGCGTGGACGTCGACGCGCGGGCCGGCGTCACCGTGCCGGCACTCCCGTGGCTGTGGGTCGGTCTGCTCGTCCTCGGCGGGGTGCTGGCCGTCGTCGGGGCGCTGCTCGTGGCGCTGGGCGTGCACCGGGCCCGCTCGGGTCCGGCCGGGTCGGTGTATCCGCCGTACGCCGCACCACCCGGGCCGATCGCGCCGCCGCCGTCGCCGCGCCCGGCGCCGGCGGACGTGCCACCGGTCGGCACGACCCCGGGGAGCGAGCAGTGACCCGCCCCGTCCGGAGGCGGACCCGGCAGCAGGACGCGCGGGCGGTGGCCCTCCGGGCCGCCGCGGCCGGGGCGCTGGGCGTCGGCGGGCTGGCCGTCGGCTCCTTCGCCGTGGCTGCCCTCGCGGTGGGCGCGCTGGCCGTGGGCCGCCTGGCGCCCGGGCGGGGGCAGGTCGAGGACGTGCACATCGCGCGCCAGTACGGCGGCGAGCTCACCCTGGACCAGTCGCTGCGCGGGACCGGAGCGGGCGCACTCCCACCAGTGGGCTGACGGTGCGGGACGCCGGCGTCCCGGTCGACCGGGCGAGCTCGGCTGATACCGAGCGATTCAGAGATAGGCGCGCGGGTCGACGGCCGGCGGGAGCTCCCCTGGCACGATCCGTCGCCCCGTGACGTGGTGCGGGATGAGCCGTAGCCAGTGGCCGTGCTCCCCGGGAGCCCAGGGGCGGACGCCGACGTCGTGGGTGCGCCGCACGAGTTCGGGGCCGTGCGCCTCGGTGACCTCCTCGGCGAGGCCACGGACGAGCACGCTCCACCCGCTGCGGGCGAACTGGTCGATCTCGTCGACCTCGAAGGTCACGTTCGCGTGCTGGGCCGCGCTCAGCTTCGTCCCCGGTGAGGTCCGGATGACGATCGTCTCGCCGTCCATCCCGTAGTTGACCGGGAAGATGAGCGGGTAGTGCTCGGCGTTGACCCCCAGCCGGCCGACCTGCTGGGTTCGCAGGAGCCGGTAGCACTCGTCGGCCGGGATCTCCGTCGGGGCCGCATCCGTCCCCCGGGTCTCGGAGTCGGTCATCGTCGCCCCGCCTTCCACGTCCGGTCGCGGACCCCGCGCAGGCCCCCGAGTGCCTCGGCCACGTGCCCACGATGCCGCCGTGGCGACTCCCCGCACAACCGAGGTCGAGGCGGCGGCGTGACTCCAGTGCCCGCGCCCCGGACAGGCAGGGACCTCGGTCCCTGCCGCCCGGACCCGGTGCTGCGCCTAGCCTGTCGCGACGGCCTCGCGGCAGCGTGCTGGCGGGGGCACGGTGCGGACATGTGAGGGAGTGGGTGGCGGGTGGCCGAGGAGCCCGACACGATCGACGTCTTCCTGCTGGACGACCACGAGGTCGTCCGCCGCGGCGTGGCCGACGTCCTGCACAGCGACCCGGGCATCCGGGTGGTCGGTCAGGCGAAGAACGCCGCGGAGGCCCTGGCGCGGGTGCCCGCCCTCAGACCGGACGTCGCGATCCTCGACGTCCGGTTGCCCGACGGCGACGGCGTCTCGGTCTGCCGGGAGCTGCGGTCGAGGCTGCCGCAGCTCAAGGTGATCATGCTGACGAGCTACAGCGACGACGAGGCGCTCTTCGAGGCGATCATGGCCGGCGCCTCGGGCTACCTGCTCAAGCAGATCCTGGGCCAGGATCTGGTCACCGGCGTGCGCACCGTGGTGGCCGGCGGCTCGCTGCTGGACCCCACGGCCGCGACCGCGGTGCTCGAGCGGCTGCGCCGGGCCGCCGAGCCGGCCGGCCCGCTGGCCGAGCTCAGCCCCCAGGAGCGCACGGTGCTGGAGCTGATCGGCGAGGGGCTGACCAACCGCCAGATCGGCGAGCGCATGTTCCTCGCCGAGAAGACGGTCAAGAACTACGTCTCCCACCTGCTGGCCAAGCTGGGCCTGGAGCGCCGCACCCAGGCGGCGGTCCTGGCCACCGAGCTGCGCGGCTCGTCGGGCACCCGCCACGGTTGAGCACGACCCCCTTGCCCGACCGCTCGCGAGCTCCCAGCGGGACCCTGCACGGGGGCCGGATCCCGGTCACGTCAGGGGCGCCCACCAGCGCAGCCGGGTGCCGCCCTCGGGCAGCGCCTCCACGCCCGCCTCGCCGCCCCGCCGGACGGCGCGCTCCTCGAGGTTGCGCAGACCACTGCGCGCGGCCCGGGGGCCGATGCCCCGTCCGTCGTCGGCCACCTCCAGGACGACCTCGTCGGTGACGTCGAGGGTGACGGTGACGTGGTCCGCGCCGGAGTGCCGGGCGGCGTTGCTCACCGCTTCCCGGGTGACCGCCTCGACGTCGGCGGCGAGGTCGCCGGTGACCAGGTTGTCCACGGCGCCGGACATGCGCACGGTCGGGTGCAGGTCGGGTCCCGCCGTCTCGGTGACGATGTCGAGCACCCGTCGCCGGAGACTCGCCGACCGGTCGACGTCCGCGGTGCTGTGCAGGTCGAAGATCGTCGTCCGGATGTCGCGGACGGTGTCGTCGAGCTGGCCGATGACCTCGCCGACCCGGCGCCGGGTGTCCGGGTCCTGGATGCGCGGGACGACCGACTGCAGGGTCAGGCCGGCGGCGAACACCCGCTGGATGACGTGGTCGTGCAGGTCGCGGGCGATCCGGTCGCGGTCCTCGTACACGTCCAGGCGACGAGCCGACTGCTCGCGTGCGGCCAGGTCGAGGGCAACCGCTGCCTGGTCGGCGAAGGAGGCGATCAGCGAGGTCGTGGCCCGGTCGAACGCGGGGGCGCCGGCGCGTCGGGCGACGACGAGGACGGCGTCCTCGCTGTGGGCGCCCCGGAGGGGGACGGCGAGGCAGGGACCCCAGTCGACGTGGGCGTTGGGCCCGGAGTAGTCGATGCCCCGCATGTCGAGGGTGACCACGTCGTCGGTCGTCGCCACGGCCTCCAGCACGGGGCTGTCGGAGGTGGCCAGCCGCTGCCCGGTCAGGTCGTCGAGGCCGTCCCCGGCCTGCACGCGGATGTCGAACGTGGTGTCGACCGGGCTCGGCCCGACCATGATCCAGGCGCCGTCGGCCTCGGTCATCTCCCTGACCCGCGAGGCGATCAACCGCAGTGCGTCGTCGGGGGAGGCCGCGCCGAGCAGGCTCGCGCGCACGTCGGAGATGGCGGTCGTCCACTGCCGCCGCACCTCGGCCTCCGCGTAGAGGCGGGCGTTGTCGATGGCGATGCCCGCGGCACCGGCGAGCGCGGTGAGGACGGCCTCGTCCTCGGGCGTGAACTCACCGTGCCGCTTCTCCGTCAGGTAGAGGTTGCCGAAGGCCTCGCCACGGACGAGGACGGGGACCCCGAGGAAGGTGTGCATCTCGGGGTGGTGCGGGGGGAAGCCGACGGCGGCCGGGTGCCGGCTCAGGTCGGCCACCCGCAGCGGGTAGGGCTCGGTGATCAGCTGGCCGAGCACGCCCTTGCCCTCCGGCAGGGAACCCATCCGGGCGGCCAGGTCGTCGTCGATGCCCACGTGGATGAAGGCCGCCAGCCCGCCCTCGGGCGCCAGCACGCCCAGCGCGCCGTACCGGGCGTCGACCAGCTCGGCGCCCGCCTCGACGATGCGCCGCAGCGTGGTCTCCAGGTCCAGCCCGGTCGAGACGGTGAGGAAGGCGTCGAGCAGGTGCTGGATGCGGGCCTGGCTCTCGGCCACGGTCGCCAGGCGTTCCTGGACCTCCTGCAGCAGCTCGGCGAGGCGCATGCCGGCCAGGGGAGAGCTCGACGACCCGCCGTTCGGCCGGCCATCGTGCTGCGCGGTCACCATGGTCGTGCCACCTCCACGGCGAGCCTCGCACGCGGTCATCGGCACGGGAACACGGTCGGACCCGTGCCGGTGGGTGCTCACGCGCCCCGGAGTTCGGTCCGCCACCCGCTCAGCAACCCGATCCGGACGGCGACGTAGCGACGGTCGGGCGTGGTCGCGGCATCGGGACCCCAGGGCAGGGCGTGGCACACCGCCACCTCGGCCGGGCGGGCGATCGTGCGGCAGGGCCCGACCACGGTGACGCTCCACCCGGTCCGGGTGTCCTCGTCGTGGGCGTCGACCTCGAACGCGACCACCGCGCCCCCGGCCGAGGGCAGGAACGGGCTGCCCGCCAGCGCCGGGATGACGACCTCGCCGTCGTGCAGGCGGTAGGAGACGGGCTGGATCGCCGGCAGGGCGTGCCGCGTGAAGGCGAGCCGGCCGATCCGGCCGCCGAGCAGGAGAGCCCGGCACTCGGCGTCGTCGAGCGGCACGACGATCCGGTCCGGGTCGGTGGTGGGCATGCTGGTCCTGTCGGCTCGAGGGTCAGCGGGGAGACCCGGCGGTCGCGGACGGGAGGGGTGCCCGGCGACCGGTCGAGCCGTCGAACCCGACGACCACCGGACCGGGCGGGAGCGTCGACCTCATGGTCAGGTCGTCTCACCCGTGGGCAGCGCCTGGGCGTCCTCGGGGGAGAGGACCCGGACGCCCACGACCCCGCCGACCGTCCGGGCCAGCGCGGAGAGCGCCCGCTGCTCGACCTCGGCCGTCGGCTCGGGGAGGCCACGGGCGCGCCGGATGGTGGCCAGGCCGTCGATGACCGTGACCTCCCACGAGTCGAGCGCACCGGTGTAGCCCTCCACCAGTCGCAGCACCTCGTGCCGGATCTCCTCGTCCGGACGGACCAGGGCCCGTAGCAGGTCACGACGGCTGACGATGCCCACCAGCCGGCCGCCGTCCAGCACGGGCACGCTGCGCAGTCGCTCGTCGACGAAGACCCGCGCGACGTCGGCGACGTCGGCCGTGGCCTCGACCGACCGGACGTGGGACGTCATCACGCCGTGTACCAGCAGGGACGGGGGTGGTGCCGGCGTCCCCCCGCCCCGGAGCAGGTGGAGCCGGGGGTCCGGCGGCATCCGGTCCCGGAGGACGTCGGCCTCGGCGACGATGCCGATGAGCCGGTCGTCCTCGTCGACGACCGGTAGGGCCGCGAAGCCGTGCTCGGCCATGATCTCCGCCGCGTACTTGGCGGAGGTGTCCGGTCCGACGGTGACGACCTCCCGGGTCATGACGTCTCTGGCCTGCACGGCTCCTCCTCCACGGCGGGTCCCTGGGTCGGACGCTAGGCGGCCGGCCGGCGGCTTCCCAGGGTCGGCGGACGCACCCCGGGCAGGACGTAGGGCCCTCCTCCCCGATCGCGGGACGAGGCTCTCTGCCGAGTGGGACGCACGGCCCCGGACCGGTGCCGGGCGTGCGAGCCAGGGGCGCAGGCGACCGCCCCGGCGACCGCGCCGGGCAGGACCGCGGAGGACCCACGGACATCGGCGCGGACGCGGCTCTCCCGAACGGAGGCGGCACGGTGGTCGTGGGAGTGGACGGCTCCCCCGGCTCGCGGGAGGCGCTCCGGCACGCCCTGACGGCGGCGCGGGCTCGGTGCGGACGCACCTGGTGGCCGCACCCGACCCGGCCGGCGTCGAGCTGGACCAGCGCTTCCAGGACGCCGAGCTGCCCGGGTCCAAGGTCCCCTGGAGCCGGGCCCACCGGCCGCGGTCCCCGTCCGGGGTGCGGGACCAGGCTGACCCGGCAGACACCGAGGCGGAGGGCAGGGGTGGGCGAGTGAGCAGCGAGACGACGGACCCGGGGACGGCAGGACGGGCGGGCAGCGGGGCCGGGACAGCTGACAGTGCCCGGATCGTGGTGGGCGTCGACGGCTCCCCGGGCGCCTTCGCCGCCCTGGTCCGGGCTCTTGCCGAGGCCGCCCGCTCCGGCGCGGACGTCGAGGTGGCCAGCGCGTTCCCGGCCGGCGACCACTGGAACGACCCGCTCCTCATCGACGACCGCCGGAACACGAGCCTCCGGTCGGACACCGGGGCCCGCGCCCGCGCCTTCGTCGCCCGGGCCATGAGCGACCCGGCGGCGACCGCGGTGCCGCACGCCGCAGCCGTCGAGATGTCCGTCACGATCGCGGCCGGGGAGCCCGCCGAGCACCTGGTGAACCTGGCCCG
>DATIMX010000065.1:0-14671 GCA_035474935.1 Geodermatophilus sp.
GGCGCGGCGGACCCACCGCCTGGTGCGCCGCCTGGTGCGTGCGTCCCGTGGAGGCGTCCGCTCCGCGGCCGTCGTCCGGTGGGTGGGGCAGCTGGCACTCCTGGACTCCTGGTCGCCGGACAGCCACCGCCTGGGCTCGCCCTCGGCCGCGCGGCGACAGCTGCGACACGAGTGGACCCGCTCCCGGGACCTCACCGAGGCCCAGGCGCATGTCCTGCTGACCCTCGACGAGACGACGCCCTGGCAGGTCTGACCCGCCGAGCCCGCTGTCCCGACACCCGCCCCCGCCGATGTCCTCGGCCCGGATACGCGCGAGGCGCCCGCGCGTCCGCGGCGTGTGCTGCACACGTCCTCACGGAGCGAAGTCGTTATGGCGCAGGCCCGGACCCTCCCGCATAGTTCGTGGCTGACGCCTGGACCCCAGCGTCTCGCGGAGACACGAGGGAGCGGACATGGCACACGGCCCCGCCGCCGAGGGCGGCAACCTCCACAAGGGACTCAAGCAGCGCCACCTGACGATGATCGCCATCGGCGGCGTCATCGGCGCGGGCCTGTTCGTCGGCTCGGGCGCGATCATCGGGAAGGTCGGCCCCGCGTCGTTCCTGACCTACGCGATCACCGGCGTCCTGATCGTCATGGTCATGCGGATGCTCGGGGAGATGGCGGTCGCCAACCCCTCGACGGGCTCGTTCGCGGACTACGCGCGGCAGTCCCTCGGCGGCTGGGCCGGCTTCAGCGTGGGCTGGCTGTACTGGTACTTCTGGGTCATCGTCGTCGGCTTCGAGGCCGTGGCCGGCGCGGGCATCCTGCAGCGCTGGCTGCCCGACGTCCCGCTGTGGCTCATGGCGCTCGTCCTCATGGTGCTCATGACGGCGACCAACCTGTTCTCGGTGGCCTCCTACGGGGAGTTCGAGTACTGGTTCGCCGGGGTCAAGGTCGCCACGATCATGGTCTTCATCGGACTGGGCACCCTGTTCGTGCTGGGGCTGTGGCCGGGCCGCGACCTGGACTTCTCCAACCTCACCGCGCACGGCGGGTTCTTCCCCAACGGCGTCGGCGCGCTGTTCTCGGGCATCGTCATCGTGATCTTCTCGATGGTCGGCGCGGAGATCGCCACCATCGCGGCCGCCGAGTCCGACGAGCCCGAGCGGGGGATCGTCAAGGCGACGAACTCCGTGGTCTTCCGGATCTCGGTCTTCTTCGTCGGCTCGATCTTCCTGATCGCCACGATCCTGCCGTGGAACTCCACGCGGCTCGGCGGGTCGCCGTACGTGGCCGCGATGGAGGAGATGGGGATCCCGGCGGCAGCCGAGATCATGAACGCGGTCGTGCTGACCGCGGTGCTGTCCTGCCTGAACTCCGGCCTCTACACGGCCTCGCGCATGCTCTTCGTGCTGGCCGCCCGGCGCGAGGCGCCCGGCCGGATGCTGCGGATCAGCAAGCGCGGGGTGCCCGCGTGGGCGATCCTGTCGTCCTCCGTCATCGGGTTCCTCTGCGTGGTCGCCGCCTACGTGTCCCCGGACACCGTGTTCCTGTTCCTGCTGAACTCCTCGGGCGCGATCATCCTGTTCGTCTACCTGCTGATCGCCCTGTCCCAGCTGCGGATGCGGCCGACCATCCCGCCGGAGCGGCTCCGGGTGAAGATGTGGTTCTACCCCGTCCTCACCCTGCTCACGGCGGCCGCGATCCTCGCGATCCTCGTGCAGATGTTCGTCGAGTCGGACACGCGGTCCCAGATCCTGCTCAGCCTGCTCGCCTGGGCGCTCGTGCTCGTGGCCTACGTCGTCCGGCGCAAGGCGATCGGCGACGCCCACCTGACGGAGCAGGGGACCACCGCCGAGGGGCGTGCCGACCGGTGGATGCACGAGCACGGCGCCGTGGTCGACGTGGAGGTCGACGCCGCCGTGGGGGAGGGGCGCCTCGACCCGCGGGTCATCCGGCGGATGGACGAGGAGGGCTACCCGACCGAGGGCCCGTGACCGCGGGACCGGGGGTCAGTCGGCGGTCATGGCCCGGCGGCGGACGCGCTCGTCGTAGCGGTCCCGTGCGCCGCTGACCGGTCTGCCGAGGTACTCGCCCAGCGTGACGCCGGCGGCGAGGGCGAGCCCGACGGCGGCGGCACCGACGAGGGCGGTGAGCCCACCTTCGATGTCAGCGGCGACGACGATCGCGAACAGGCCCTGGTAGATCGCCAGACCCGGCAGCAGGGGGACGATGCCGCAGACGGCGATGACCTGCGTGGGGACCCGGAGCGGTGCGGTCAGCACCTCGCCGCAGAACCCGAGGACGACGGCCGCCACCCCGCTGGCCAGCGCGGGCCCCGCACCCGTTTCGCCGGACGCCCAGGACGTCGTCCAGGCCAGCGCGCCGGCCATCGCGGCGACACCGACGGCGCGCGGGCGGGCGTGGCAGGCCAGGGCCCAGCACCCGGCGATGCCGGCCGACGCGGCCAGCGCGACGGCGAAGGGCACGGGGGAGGGCGAGGTGTCGACGACGGCCAGCGGGAGCCGGGCGCGCTGGGCCAGGTCGAGCACGCCGGCGATGCCCACGACGATGCCGGCGGTCAGCGTGACCACCTCGAAGGCCCGCGCTCCGGCGGTCACCGGGAACCCGCTGATGGCGTCCTGGGCGGAGCTGACCAGGAACAGCCCGGCAAGCAGCACGACGATGCCGGCGGCGACGACCAGGGAGCTGCGCACGTCGACGTCCCAGGCGAGCAGGAGGACGGCGACGCCGGTGGCGAGCGCGGCCCCGGCCGCCTGCTGGAAGAACGGCGGCAGGCTGCGCCGGGTGAGCACGCGCAGCACCTGCTCGATCGTGGCGGTGGTCAGCGCCGCGATGAGGGCCTCCAGCCAGCCGCCGCCGAGGAGGAACCCGACGGACCCGGCGATGCCGGCCCAGGCCAGCGCGTGCACGCTGCGGCGGTAGGTGGCGGGTGCCGACACGACGGCGTCGAGCCGGCGGTGCGCCTCCTCGACGTCCAGGCCGCCCGCGCCGACCGCGCGGGCCAGGTCGGTGATCCCCTGCAGCCGGGTGTAGTCCGTCCGGCTCGTGCGGACGATCCGCATCGCGGTGAGCGGTACGGCGTTCTCGCGGTCGTAGCTGACCGTGAGGGACGTGTGGGTGATGTCGATCTGGCAGCTGGTCAGCCCGTAGGCGGCGGCGACCCGCAGCACCGTCGCGGTCACGTCGGCCGCCGGCGCGCCGACGGCCAGCATGGACTCCCCGATGCGCAGGGCCAGACCCAGCGCGGCGTGCGCGGTGAGGTCGTCCATCCCGCTGCGCTGGGCCCGCAGGCCGATCGGCGCGGTCGGCGGGTCGGTCCCGGCGATCGCGCGCCAGGCCCGCTCCGGGAGGCGCACGTACGTCGAGAGACGGGACTGGGCACGGGCGGACACGCCCTCAGGTTAGGTCGGCACAACTCGAGGGACGGGGGAGCGACCTTCGCGTCGTCCGGTCAGCCCGGGCGGCCGGGCGTCACCGACTGCCGGATGGCGTCGATGACCGCGCGCACCCCCGGCTGCGGAGCGGGCTCCCGGCGGTGCGCCAGCACCATGGTCCGCTCCACCCGGTCGGTGACGGGCACCGTGGCCAGGCCCTCCCGGCGCAGCGCGAGCATCAGGTCCGTGACCGGCGCGACGCCGAGGCCGGCGGCGACCAGGGACAGCGTCGAGGCGGTGTCGGTCACGACGTGGTCGACGCGGGGCTCGAAGTCCAGCCGGCGACAGGCCAGGCGCACGGCGCGGCCGTAGGAGCTCTGCTCCGGCGGCAGGATCCACGGCTCGTCGGCGAAGTCCCGCAGCGACGCCGGGCCCTCCCGCGTCGCGCGGCCGGCGGCGGTGGCCATCGCGAACCGCTCGGTGCCGAGGACGAGCAGCGCCACGTCCCGGGCCCGTGGGATGGGGGCCTGCGGGTAGTCGACGCCGAAGGCCAGGTCGACGCGCCCGGCGGCCACCGCCGAGGTGGCGTCGTCCACGTCGACCTCCACCGACCGCAGGCGGACGCCGGGGCAGTCCTCCCGCACCCGCAGCAGGGCCCGCGGCAGCAGCGCCGCCGCCGTCCCGAAGACGCCGATGAGGACCTGCGCCCGCGGGCCCCCGGACAGACCCGCCAGCGCGAGTTCGGTCTGCCGGGCCAGCGACAGCAGCTCCACCGCGTGGTCGGCGAGGAGACGGCCGGCGTCGGTGAGCTGCAGGCGGCGCCCGACCTGGGTGAACAGCTCGGCCCGGACCGACCGTTCGAGGGCGGCCATCTGCTGGGACACCGCGCCGGTCGTGTAGCCGAGGGCCGCCGCGGCCGCCGTCATGCTGCCCGTCTCCCGGACCTCGACCAGGGTGCGCAGCTTGACCAGGTCGAGGCCGGCGTCCATGCAGGAACGCTAAACGGCGGGGTCGACGAACCGTGGATGGTGCTGCACGCCGCAGGGCAGCATGATCGCAGCGCACCCGGCGTCCGTGCCCGTTCCCCGAGAGGACCGTGATGACCGCTCCCCGGCGCCCGCCGCCGTCCTCGGCCTCGGTGGTCGTCATCGGCGGCGGCATCACCGGCCTCAGCTCGGCCCACGCGCTGGCACGGGCCGGGGTGCGGGACGTCGTGCTGCTGGACGCCGGCGCCCTCGGGTCCGGCTCGACCTGCAGGGCGGCCGGCGGCGTCCGGGCGCAGTTCTCCGACCCCGTCAACATCGCGCTCGGCGCGCGCAGCCTGGAGACGTTCCGCGACTTCCCGCGGCTGTTCGGCCAGGAGATCGACCTCCAGCAGGTCGGCTACCTGTTCCTGCTCGGCACCCCGGACGACGTGGCGGCCTTCGAGGCCAACGTGGCGCTGCAGAACTCCCTCGGCGTCCCCAGCCGCATGGTCGGGGTCGACGAGGCCCGGCGCCTGTCCCCGCTCATCGACGCCGAGGGGCTGCTCGCCGCGGCGTACTCGCCGACCGATGGTCACTGCACGCCGGAGTCCGTCGTCCTGGGCTACGCCTCGGCAGCCCGCCGGGCCGGCGCCACGCTGCTGCCGCACTGCCCGGCCACCGGGATCGACGTCCGGGACGGCCGGGTCACCGGCGTGCGGACCGCGGCCGGGACGATCCGGACCGACGCGGTCGTCTGCGCCGCGGGAGCCTGGTCGGCCGAGGTCGGTTCCTGGGCGGGCGTCGACCTCCCGGTCACCCCGCTGCGACGGCAGATCCTGGTCACCGAGCCGGTGCCCGGCCTCGACCCGCACACGCCCTTCACCATCGACTTCGAGACCAGCTTCTACTTCCACCGCGAGGGGGCGGGCCTGCTGCTGGGCATGTCCGACCCCGACGAGACGCCGGGCTTCGCGCTGTCCCGGTCGGACGCGTGGCTGCCCCGTCTCGGGGCGGCGATCGAGCGGCGCGCGCCGGCGCTGGCCGAGGTCGGTGTCGCCGGCGGCTGGGCCGGGCTGTACGAGATGACCCCCGACCACAACGCCCTCATCGGCGGCGCCGACACGGTGGAGGGCTTCCTGTACGCGACCGGGTTCTCGGGGCACGGTTTCCTGATGGGGCCGGCGGTGGGCGAGGTCGTGCGCGACCTGTACCTGGGACGGGAGCCCTTCGTCGACGTGTCCGGACTCGGCGCCGCGCGCTTCGCCGGCGCCGAGGTCCGGCCCGAGCTGAACATCGTCTGAGAGAGGACCCCCGTGCTCCCCGCCATTGAAGGACCCCGTCCTCCCCACCCCTCGCAGGCTCGGGGCGGTGCCCTGGACGGGGCCGGCGGCGGGCCCCTGCACGGGAGCCGCCAACGACCGTCTCGACCCGAGGAGCTGCACGTGACCGCCCTGCCCACCGCCGAGGACCTCAGCCGTGCGGCGCGGGAGGCCGCCGCCCGCTGCGGCGTCGACCTCGACGCCGTCGCCGGCGATCACCCGGTGACCTCCCCGGTCAACGGCGCACCGCTGGCCACCGTCCGCTGGCAGGGTGCGGCCGACGTGCACGACGCGGTCACCCGCGCCGGCCAGGCGTTCCGGGCGTGGCGGACGGTGCCCGCGCCGGTCCGCGGCGGGCTGGTGCGCCGCCTCGGCGAGCTGCTCCGCGAGCACAAGGCCGACCTCGGCACGCTGGTCAGCCTCGAGGTCGGCAAGATCACCTCCGAGGCCCGGGGCGAGGTCCAGGAGATGATCGACATCTGCGAGTTCGCCGTCGGGCTGTCGCGGCAGCTCTACGGCAAGACGATCAGCTCCGAGCGCCCCGGCCACCGGCTCATGGAGACCTGGCACCCGCTGGGCGTCGTCGGGGTCATCAGCGCCTTCAACTTCCCGGTCGCCGTCTGGTCGTGGAACACCGCGATCGCCCTCGTCTGCGGGGACCCGGTGGTCTGGAAGCCCTCCGAGCTCGCCCCGCTGTCGGCCCTCGCCTCGGCCGCCCTGCTCGACCGCGCGATCGCCGAGACCGGTGCCCCCGCCGACCTGAGCCAGGTCGTCCTCGGCGGCGCCGACGTGGGCGAGGCGCTGGTGGCCTCCCCGGGGGTGGCCCTGCTCAGCGCCACCGGGTCGACCCGCATGGGCCGGGCGGTGGGCCCGCGGGTGGCCGACCGCTTCGGCCGCTCCCTGCTCGAGCTCGGCGGCAACAACGCCGCGATCGTGACGCCGTCGGCCGACCTGGACCTCACCACGCGCGGGGTCGTCTTCGCCGCTGCCGGCACGGCCGGGCAGCGCTGCACCACCATGCGCCGGGTCATCGCCCACGTCGACGTCGTCGACGAGCTCACCGACCGGCTCGCCGCCGCGTACCGCCGGCTGCCGATCGGCTCGCCGACCGAGGAGGGGACGCTGGTCGGCCCGCTCATCTCCGACGCGGCGTACAAGGCGATGCAGGACGCGCTCGAGGCCGCGCGGCAGCAGGGCGGCGAGGTGGTCGTGGGCGGCCAGCGCAGGCTCGCCGACGAGGCGCCGGACGCCTACTACGTCGAACCGGCGATCGTGCGGATGCCGGGGCAGACCGACATCGTGCGGCAGGAGACCTTCGCGCCGATCCTCTACGTCCTGCCGTACCGGACGCTGGAGGAGGCGATCGCGCTCAACAACGACGTCCCGCAGGGCCTGTCGTCGAGCATCTTCACCACCGACCAGGCCGAGGCCGAGCGCTTCCTCGCCGCCGACGGCTCGGACTGCGGCATCGCCAACGTCAACATCGGGACCTCCGGTGCCGAGATCGGCGGGGCGTTCGGCGGGGAGAAGCAGACCGGGGGCGGTCGGGAGTCCGGCTCCGACGCGTGGCGCAGCTACATGCGCCGCGCGACCAACACGATCAACTACTCCGGTGAGCTGCCCCTGGCCCAGGGCGTGAAGTTCACCGTGTGAACGAGGACGGGGTGCGCTCTCAGCTGCCGGGGAGGACGTCGATCGCGCGACGGCCGAGGCTGCCCGCCACGTGGCGGCGCATCTGCTCCTCCGCGGCATCGGGGTCGCCGTCGAGGACGGCGGTCATCATCGTCGCGTGCTCGGTCTGCACCCGGGCGCGGTCGTCGGGGGAGTCCTCGCGCGCCTCGAGGGCCGCCCGGCGGTAGCGGTCGGCCTTGTCCCACAGGCCGTCGAGCAGGCCGATCAGCAGGTCGTTGTGGCTGGCCCGGTACAGCGCGGTGTGGAACGCGCGGTGCGCCTCGAGGGCGGCGAGGCCGCTGCCGGCGTCCAGGGGCTCCAGCGACGCGGCCGCCTCGCGGATCCCCGCCCGGTCGCGCTCGTCGCGCCGCTCGGCGGCCAGCCGGACGGCGAGCGGGTCGAGCTGCTGGCGCACCTCGAACAGGCTGCGGGCCTCGGCGGCCGTGAGCGGGGCGACGCGGGCGTCCCGGTGGGCGCCCAGGAGGACCAGCCCCTCGGCGGAGAGCCGGCGCATGGCCTCGCGCAGCGGGGTGGTGCTGACGTCGAGCTCGGCCGCGAGGGCCTCCTGGTTGAGGACCGCGCCGTGGGCCAGGGCGCCGGACATGATCCGGTTCCGCACCTCGCTGTAGGCGTAGTCGGCCTTCGTGAACACCGGCGTGGCCACACGTCCCCCTCTCCTGGAGGCGAGGAGTCTACGTCCCCTTCCAAGCTGTAGCCTATAAGGAACTCGTGGGAGGTGGGCATGGCCCGGTACGACAGCTTCGGTGCGCGGAAGGTCCTCGACCTCGGAGGCGAGCCGTTCGAGACGTGGGCGGTGCACGCCGTCCCGGGCGCCGAGGACCTGCCGTTCTCGCTGAAGATCGTCCTCGAGAACCTGCTCCGGCACGAGGACGGCGTCACGGTCACCGCCGAGGACATCCGGGACCTGGCGTCCGGTGCGGGCCGGGGGCGCGAGGTGTCGTTCGCGCCGGCCCGCGTCTTCCTCCACGACACCAACGGCATCCCGGTCCTGGCCGACCTGGCGGCGATGCGCGAGGCGGTGCGCGACCTCGGCGGCGACCCCGCCGTCGTCGACCCGGTGATCCCGGCGGAGCTGACGGTGGACCACTCGGTGGTCACCGACGTCTCCGGGCGCCCCGACGCGATGGCGCTCAACGTGGCGCGGGAGTACGCCCGCCACGAGGAGCGCTACCGCTTCCTCAAGTGGGGCCAGCAGCAGTTCCACCGGCTGGCGGTCGTCCCGCCCGGGACCGGGATCATGCACCAGATCAACCTGGAGTACCTCGCCGACGTCGTCGTGCGCCGCGACGGGCAGGTCTTCCCGGACACGCTGGTGGGTACCGACTCGCACACCACGATGATCAACGGCCTCGGGGTGCTCGGCTGGGGGGTCGGTGGCATCGAGGCGGAGGCGGCGATGCTGGGCCTGCCGGTGAGCACCCTCGTGCCGCCGGTCGTGGGGCTGGAGCTCGTCGGGGAGCGGCGTCCCGGGGTGACCGCCACGGACCTCGTCCTCACCATCGCCGAGCTGCTGCGGGCCCACGGCGTGGTCGGTCGCTTCGTGGAGTTCACCGGCCCCTCGGTGGGCGCCGTGCCGCTGGCCGACCGCGCCACGCTGGCGAACATGAGCCCGGAGTTCGGCTCCACCTGTGCGATCTTCCCGATCGACCGGGTCACGGTGGACTACCTGCGGTTCACCGGCCGGGACGCCGAGCACGTCGCGGCGGTCGAGCGGTACGCCAAGGAGCAGGGCCTGTGGCACGACCCGGCGGCGCGGCCGCGCTTCGACGACCTCGTCCGGCTGGACCTGTCCACCGTGGAGCCGTCGCTGGCCGGGCCGCGCCGTCCCCAGGACCGGATCCCGCTGGCCGGCTCGCGCAGCCGCTTCCAGAGCACGCTCGCCGAGCTGCTCGCCGAGCGCACGCCGGAGGCCGCCGACGACGTCCGAGCGCACGAGGAGTCCGGGCTCCGACACGGGGCGGTGGCGATCGCCGCCATCACCTCCTGCACCAACACCTCCAACCCCTCCGTCATGGTCGCCGCGGGGCTGCTGGCGCGGAACGCGGTCGCCGCGGGGCTGGCGGCCAAGCCGTGGGTCAAGACGAGCCTGGCGCCCGGTTCGAAGGTGGTCACCGACTACCTGCGCCGCGCCGGCCTGGACGCCCCGCTCGAGCGGCTCGGCTTCCACACCGTCGGCTACGGGTGCATGACCTGCATCGGCAACTCCGGACCCCTGACCCCGGAGGTGAGCCAGGCGGTCGCCGACCGCGACCTGCTGGTCGCCTCGGTGCTCTCCGGCAACCGCAACTTCGACGGCCGCATCAACAACGACGTCGCCCTCAACTACCTGGCCTCGCCGCCGCTCGTCGTCGCCTACGCCCTGGCCGGCTCGATGGACGTCGACCTGCTGCACGAACCGCTGGGAGTCGGCAGCTCGGGGGAGCCGGTCCACCTGTGCGACCTGTGGCCTCCGGACGCCGAGATCGAGGAGGTCGTCCGGGCGAACCTCGACCCCGCGATGTTCGCCGACCGCTACGCCGACGTCTTCACCGGTGAGGAGCGGTGGGCGCAGCTGCCGGCCGGGGGAGGGGCCACCTTCGACTGGGACCCCGACTCGACCTACGTGCGGCGTCCGCCGTTCCTGGACGGCCTGCACCCGGACCCGGAGCCGGTCGGCGGCATCACCGGCGCCCGCGCCCTGGCCGTGCTCGGGAACTCCGTCACCACCGACCACATCTGCCCGGCCGGTCGCATCCCGGCCGACAGCCCGGCGGGGGAGTTCCTGCGCGCGCGGGGCGAGACGGACCTGAACACCTACGCCTCCCGGCGCGGCAACCACGAGGTGATGCTCCGCGGGGCCTTCGGCAACCAGCGGCTGCGCAACCGGTTGGTGCCGCACCGGCGCGGCGGCTGGACCCTCGACCACCTCGACGGCCGGGAGAAGCCGGTGTTCGAGGCGGCGGAGCACTCCCGCGCGGCGGGGACGCCGCTGCTCGTGCTGGCCGGCCGGGAGTACGGCACCGGGTCCTCCCGCGACTGGGCAGCCAAGGGGACGGCGCTGCTCGGGGTCCGCGCGGTCCTCGCCGAGGGCTTCGAGCGGATCCACCGGTCCAACCTCGTAGGGATGGGCGTCCTGCCCCTCCAGTTCCGCGCGGGGGACAGCGTGGAGAGCCTCGGTCTCACCGGGCGGGAGACCTTCGACATCACGGGCCTGGAGGGCCTGGCCGAGGGGGACCGACCCGGGTGCGCCGTCGTCGAGGCCCGGTCCGACGACGGGAGCCTGGTGCGCTTCGCCGCCACCGTCCGGGTGGACACCGCCCGGGAGGCGCTGTACCTGCGCCACGGCGGGATCCTGCCCTACGTCGCCCGCAGGCTCGCTAACGGCACGGAGCCCCGGGTGCTCAGTCCGTCGCGCGCGGCACCGTGATCTTGTACTGGGCGATCTTCCGGTAGAGCGTGGCGCGGCCGATGCCGAGCTCCTCGGCGGCGCGGGTCACCGTGGTGTCCGGCCGGGTGAGGCAGCGGATGATCTCGTCCCGCTCGAGCCGCTCCAGCCGGCTGAGCTGGCGGGAGCCGCCGTCGAGCACCTCCGGCGCCAGGTGGTGGACGTCGACGACGTCGGCCCGGGTCACGGCGTCGCGGACGACGCGGCGCAGCTGCCGGACGTTGCCCGGCCAGGCGTAGCCGGTCAGCGCGCGGGCCGCCCGCGGGGTGAAGTCGACCGCGCGGTGCCGCTCCTGGCGGGCCGACCAGTGCGCGAGCGGCAGGATGTCGTCCGCCCGCAGCCGCAGCGGCGGGGCCTCGACCACGGCGTCGGCCAGCTGCGCGAGCTGCTCGGGGATCGCGGCGAACTCGGGTGCGGCCAGCACGAACGGCTGGGGCGATCCGGCCCGCCGGACCGCGGTCAGGATCTGCGCCAGCTCGCCCGCCGCCCACGCCGGCAGGTGCTGCAGCCCGGACACGATCACGCAGGTGTCCGCGTCGCGCAGCTCCGGCGTCCACAGCTCGAGCCAGGCCGCGACGTCGCCGGTCTCCGGGGCCCGCGCGTGCAGCAGCCGCTGGCGCGGGGCGAGCCGCCGGCGGGCGAGGGCGGCCAGCGTGGCCTTGCCCGCGCCCGGCTCGCCCACGACCGCGGTCACCCGGCCGGCGGCGACGGCGGCCGCCGCCTCCTCCGTCGCGGCCCGCCAGCTCGCCGACACGCACGGGTCGCCGGCGTCCGGCGCGAGGTGGCTGCCGATGACGTGGAAGACCTCGCCGCGCGGCGCCGGCCGGACCGTCCGGCCACCCGCGCGCACGAGCATGAGCGCGCTGGTGGCGTTCGCCGCCGTCTGCGCCAGCCCGAGGAGCAGCCCGGAGGAGCTGCTCGACCAGGTCGTGAGGTTGATGCTCCCGGCCAGCTCGCCGGTCACCGGCTCGATCACCGGTGCCGCCGCGCAGGTGTAGCCGCGCAGGTCGGTGCAGTAGTGGTCCTCGGCCCGCACCAGCGAGGGCGCCCGGTCGGCGAGGGAGAGCCCGAGGCCGTTGGTGCCGGCGTTGCGCTCGTTGTAGGAGAAGCCCGGCGCCAGGTGCACCCGGTCCAGCGACCGCTGGATGTCGCGGTCGTCACCGATCCGGGCCAGGACCAGCCCCTCGGAGTCGGCCACCATGAGGCTGACCGGCTCGTTCGGGATCGTGGCCTGCAGGTCGGTGAGCACCCGGTGCGCGCACTCGTAGAGCAGCGACCCGGTGTCCGGCGAGCCGCTGAAGACCGGCACGACCTCGTCCGGGGGGACGCCGTAGCCCTGGCTGCGACGCCACGACGCGCGCACCCGCGGCGTCGCCGCCGACCCCGCCGGGACGGGGCCGGCCGCGGTCGCCACCTCGTCCCGGGGCACGTCCACGGGCACCTCCGCCGGCCGCGGGCGAGGGCTCACCCGCTGTGTCGTGTGTCACCGGACTGTACGCGTCGGTCCGGCCCGGGCGGCGTCCCAAAGTGAGACAACGACCGGTTCCGCTGCAGGTCACCGGTGCCTAGCGTCGTCGGCCAGGGAGCGTGACCGCTCTCACAGCGAGCCGACGGAGGCCGGAGATGTACAGCAAGGACGGCGAGCAGTACTACGTCGTGGACTCCCACATCGCCCTGTGGGACGCGCGGCCGGAGAACCAGCGCAACATCCACGGCAAGCAGTTCATCGACTGCTTCTACGACTACCACCGCAACCTCAGCCCCGAGTCCGAGACCTGGGGCTACGAGGAGTACCTCTACCAGGGCGGCGAGCGGCTGATGCGCGACGTGTTCGTCGACGGGATCGTCGACCACGCCATCTTCCAGCCGGCCCGGCTGGCCGAGTTCTACCACCGGGGCTTCGGGCAGACGGAGGAGGCGTTCGCCCTCGCCCAGGCCCACCCGGACAAGCTGACCTACAACCACTACTGGGACCCGCGCGACGGCGAGAACGGCCTGGACGAGCTCCGCGCCAACGCCGAGCGCATGCAGCTCAAGGGCGTGAAGCTCTACACCGCCGACTGGCACGGCGAGTCGCGCGGCTGGAAGCTCACCGACCCGATGGCCTACCGCTACTTCGAGCTCTGCCGCGAGCTGGGCATCAGGAACGTCCACATCCACAAGGGCCCGACGATCCGCCCGCTGGACCGCGACGCCTTCGACGTCGCCGACGTCGACCACGCGGCCACGGACTTCACCGACCTCAACTTCGTCGTGGAGCACTGCGGCCTGCCCCGCCTGGAGGACTTCTGCTGGATCGCCACCCAGGAGCCCAACGTGTACGCGGGCCTGGCGGTCGCCATCCCGTTCATCCACACCCGGCCGCGGTACTTCGCCCAGATCATGGGTGAGCTCACCTACTGGCTCGGCGAGGACCGCATCCTCTTCTCCAGCGACTACGCGCTGTGGACGCCCAAGTGGCTGGTCGAGCGCTTCGTGGACTTCCAGATCCCCGAGGACATGACCGAGTACGCCCCGCTGACCACCGCGCTGAAGAAGAAGGTGCTCGGCCTCAACGCGGCCAAGCTCTACGACCTGCCGGTGCCGACCCATCTGCAGCTGCCCGACGCCGACGAGACGGCCACCGGCCCGCGCGAGCCGGCCGCCGCCGACCTCGCCGGCGTCTGAGGAGGACGCCGATGACCGCCGTCCTCCCCGACCTGACCGTGACCGAGGCCGAGGTCCGCGCGGCCCTGGGCACCGTCGTCGACCCGGAGCTGGACGAGCCGATCACCGACGTCGGCTTCGTCCGATCGGTGTCGGTGGAGGGACGCGCCGTCGAGGTGCACCTGCGGCTGCCGACCTCGTTCTGCGCGCCCAACTTCGCCTGGCTGATGGTCTCCGACGCCCACGACGCGGTGTCCGCCGTCCCGGGGGTGGAGTCCGTGGTGGTCGAGCTCGACGACCACCACGACTCCGACCTGATCAACCGCGGCATGGCGGCCGGGCTGGGCTACCGGGGCACCTTCGGCCACGAGGCGGAGGAGTCGCTCGACGAGCTGCGGGCGACCTTCCAGCGCAAGGCGCACACCGCGGCGATGGAGCGGGCCCTCACCGCGCTGCTCCGCACCGACCCGACGGTGGACGTCGCGGCGCTCACCCTCGGCGACCTGCCGGCGGGGGAGCACACCACCGACGCGCTGCTGCGCCGGCGGGCGACCCTCGGCCTGCCCGTGGACGACGCGGCACCGGTGCTCGTGCACGACGACGGCACCCGCCCCGACCCCGCGCGGGCGGAGCTGGTGCTGCGCCGGGCCCGCTCGGTGCGCATCTCCGTCGACGGCAACGCGCACTTCTGCCGGGGTCTGCTCACCACCCGCTACCCGGGGTCGGAGGCCGACCAGACCCCCCGCCCCGAGGACCGTCCCCTGCTCCCGCTCACCGTCTCGAAGGGAACCCACCCGTGAAGGCCGTCCGCGTGCACGAGTACCACGCCGACCCGTCGATCGACGACATCCCCGAACCGCAGATCCAGAGTCCGCTCGACGTCATCGTCAAGATCGGTGGCGCCGGCGTCTGCCGCACCGACCTGCACATCCTCGAGGGTCAGTGGGCCGACCTGCAGAACCCGGACCTGCCCTACGTGATCGGGCACGAGAACGCCGGGTGGGTGCACGAGGTCGGGGAGGGGGTCACCAACGTCGCCGTCGGTGACACCGTGATCCTGCACCCCCAGCCCAGCTGCGGCCTGTGCATGGCCTGTCGCGCCGGCCGGGACATGCAGTGCGAGAAGGCCTTCTTCCCCGGGCTGTCGAACAACGACGGCGGCATGGCCGAGTACCTGCGCACCACCGCCCGCGCCTGCGTGAAGCTCGACCCGTCCACCAACCCCGCCGACGTCGCCGCACTCGC
>DATIMX010000066.1:0-9203 GCA_035474935.1 Geodermatophilus sp.
GCAGGGCGACGTTGGCCGCCAGTCCGTAGGCCTTCATCGACGCGATGAGCTCGGCCGGCAGCGGCCGGTCGGCCGGCGGGAGCACGGCGACGTCCTCGACCCAGATCGGGTGGCGCTCGACGACCGCGGTCGCCGCGATCACCGGTGCCGACAGGGGCAGCCCCGCCCAGAGCCGGTGGCTCTCCTCGCTGCCTCCGCTGATGGTGAGGGCGGCGAGGGCGCGGTGCGAGGGGTCGACCTCGTAGACCGCGACCCGGCTGTCCGGGCCGGTCAGCGCGCGGACGTGCCCGCCGGCCACCTCGGCGACCTCCACCGGGGTGGTCGCCGCGGACAGCTCGGCGGTCGCCCGCTGCAGCAGCGCCAGGCGCCGTGCCGCGGCCCGCTCCTCCGCGAGCAGCACCGCGTTGTCCACCGCCAGCGCGGCCCGGCCGGCGACCTCCTCGAGCAGCACCCGGTCGTCGTCGTCGTACGGCGGCGAGTCCGGGTGCCGGGCGAGCGCGAGGACGGCGAGGACCCGGCCGCGGACCGACAGCGGCACCCCCATCCCCGAGCCGACGGCCAGGGCCTGCGCGATCTCCGGACGGTCGGGAGCCAGCGGGGGCAGCTGCGCCCGCAGCACGGTCCGGCCGGTCGTCACCACCTCGGGCCCGAGCCCCGAGTCGGGGTCGAGAGCGGTCATGGCCGCCTCGGCCGCACCGTGGAGGCCGGCGACCCCGGCGAAGCGCAGCCGTCCGTCGTCCCCCAGCACGCGGGCGGTGCAGAGGTCCGCGAGGCGCCGGTCGACCAGCAGCCGGGCCAGGGCACCGAGCTGGCCCTCGACGGTGGTCTCCCGATCCAGGGCCGTGCCGACCTCGGCGAGCAGCGTCTGTCGCGCCGTCTCTCGGGTCCGGGCGTTGATGTCGGTGCAGCTGCCGACGTACCCGGCGAACGTCTCACCGGCCCCGATGGGTGCGGCCCGCTCCAGGAGCCAGTGGTAGGTGCCGTCCGCACGGCGCAGCCGGACGTCGACCTCCCAGCCCTCGCGGCGGGCGGTCGCCGCGGCGACGACCTCGGCGTAGCGGTCGCGGTCCTCCGGGTGCAGGCCCTGCGCCCAGCCGTCGCCGACCTCCTCGCGGGCCGGGCGGCCGGTGAACTCGGTCCAGCCGCGGTTGACGAACACCCGCCGTCCGTCGGGGTCGGCCACCCAGATGAGGGCCGGCGCCAGGTCGGCCATCGCGGTGAACTGCTCCTCCGCGGCGCGGCGGGCCCGGCCGAGCTCCAGGTGCGCGCCGACGCGGGCCAGCAGCTCCTGCGCGGAGAACGGCTTGACCAGGTAGTCGTCGGCGCCGGCGGCCAGGCCCTCGACGGCGGCCTCCTCGCCGGCCCGGGCCGAGAGCAGCACCACCGGGACGCGGGCGGTGCGCGGCTCGGCGCGCAGGGCTGCGAGCAGCCCCATGCCGTCGAGCTCGGGCATCATCACGTCGCTGACCACCAGGTCGGGCGGGTCGGCCAGCGCCGCCTCGAGCGCCTGCCGGCCGTCCGCCGCGGTGCGGACGTCGTAGTGCGGGCCCAGCAGCCGCTGCAGGTACCCCCGCATGTCGGCGTTGTCGTCGGCGACCAGCACCCGCCCGGAGACCGCGGCCGGGCCCGGGATCACGGGTGGCAGCTCGGCGCCGAGCGCGCCGTCCGCACCGGGCAGCCAGCGCATGGCCTCGGTGACGAAGGGGACGGCGGCGGACGAGACCGCGGGCGCGTCGGGAGTGGCCTCGGCCAGCCGGTCGGCGGGCAGGTGGGCGGTGCCGATCGGCAGGGTGACGGTGAACGTCGTCCCGACGCCCGGGGTGCTCTCGACGTCGATGCTGCCGCCGTGCAGGGCGACCAGCTCGCGCACCATCGCCAGGCCGATGCCGCTGCCCTCCCCCGATCGGCCGCGGGCGTCGGCCACCCGGTGGAAGCGCTCGAACAGGCGGGGCAGCTCGTCGGCGGGGATGCCGGTGCCGGTGTCGCTGACGGTCAGCCGCGCGCCGCCGTCGTCCTGCCGCAGCCGGACGGCGATGCCGCCGGTGAAGGTGAACTTCAGCGCGTTGGAGAGCAGGTTGAGGACGACCTTCTCCCACATGTCCCGGTCGACGTGCACCGGCGCGTCCAGCGGCGCGCAGTCGACGGTGAACTCCAGCCCCGCGCGGACGACGGCCGAGCGGAAGACGCTGGCCAGCTCGGCGGTGGTGGCGGCGAGGTCGACGGGCTCGAAGCGGGCGTCGATGCGGCCGGCCTGGATGCGGGAGAAGTCGAGCAGGGTGTTGACCAGCCTGCCCAGCCGCTGCGCGTTGCGCTCGATCACCTCGAGCTCCTCGCGCAGCCGCGGGTCGGACGCCGCGGCCGGGGAGGCGCGCAGCTCGGCGACCGGGCCGGCGATGAGCGTCAGCGGGGTGCGGAACTCGTGGCTGACGTTGCTGAAGAAGTCGGTCTTGGCCCGGTCCAGCTCGGCCAGCGCCTCGGCCCGGCGGCGCTCGGCCTCGTAGCTGCCGGCGTTCGTGAGGCCGGCGGAGACCTGGTTGGCCACGAGGCCGAGGAAGCCGCGGTAGGCGTCGTCCCAGCGGCGGTGCGGATTGAGGCCGACGACGAGGAAGCCGGCGACCGGGCCGCGGTCGGGGGCCGTGGAGGCGATCGGCAGCGCGACGCCCTGCACCGGCGGGCGGTCCCAGGCGCCGGTCGGCAGGCCGGGGCACCGGTCGGCGAGGTCCTCCACCAGCACGTCCTCGCCGGCCAGGAGCCGGGCCAGCGGCCACGCCCCGTGGTCGTCGGTCAGGACCCGGGGGACGGCGGGCGACCCGGGCTCGATGCCGACCGCGGTGCCCAGCCGGGCGGTGCCGTCGTCGTCCACCAGGTACACGGCGCTGAACGGCAGGTCGGCGGGGTTGCGGGCGAGCTGCTCGGCGGTACCGGCGAGCACGGCCTCCGCGGAGCGCGCCGCCCCGAGCGCCGCGGCGAGGTCGCGCAGCGTGCCCATCCGGCGCTCGCCGACGACCTGCTGGGTGGTCTCGGTGACCACGCAGAACAGGCCGCCGGTGCCGCCGTCGTCGTCGGGCAGGGGGCTGTAGGAGAAGGTGTGGTACGTCTCCTCCGAGTAGCCGCTGCGCTCGAGGAAGAGCAGCAGGTCCTCGTCCCAGGTGGCGGCGCCGTCCTGGAGGACCGCCCGCGTGCGCGGCGCGATGTCGGGCCAGATCTCCGCCCACACCTCGGAAGCGGGCCGGCCCAGCGCCCACGGGTGCTTGGCCTGCAGCGTGTCGTGCCGGTACGCGTCGTTGTAGAAGAAGGCGAGGTCCGGGCCCCAGCCGGCCCACATCGCGAACCGCGACGTCAGCAGGATCCGGACGGTGTGGCGCAGTCCGGAGGGCCACTGCTCCGGCGGGCCGAGCGGCGTCTGCGACCAGTCGACCGCGGCCATCGCGCGGCCGACCTCGCCCCCACCGGCGAACAGCGAGGTGCCGGGGTCCTCGTCGCTCACGGCGTCTCCTCGCTGGCGCTCGTCGATGCTGCGAGCGGCGCTGCTGTCCTCATCCGTGACCTCGCACGCTCGGTCACGGACGCCATCACGAGGGGATGGTAGGTCGCGGGCCGCCACGGTCGGTTGCGGGCGGGGGGACCCGCGCGGCGAATCGGTCGAGGACGGCCTCCGGGAGCGGCATCCGTCGACCCTGCCACCTGGACCGCCGGCTGCCATCCTCGTCGCATGGCCACCCTCGACGACTTCAACGCCGAGCCCGCCGACCGCGCCGTCCAGGCCCTCCGGGCGTGCAACGCCGCGCCGCGGTTCGCGGCGGCGGTGGTGGCCGGGCGGCCCTATCCGGACGTCGACGCGCTGGTCACCCGCGCCGAGGAGGCCGTCCGGCGGCTGCCGTGGGAGGAGGTCGAGCTGGCGATCGGCGTCCACCCGCGGATCGGTGAGCAGCCCGAGGGCTCCTCGCCCGAGGCGGAGGCCTCCCGGCGGGAGCAGAGCGCGGTGGGCTCGGCGGACGACGCCACGCGGACGGCGCTGGCCGAGGGCAACCGGGCCTACGAGGAGCGCTTCGACCACGTCTTCCTGATCCGCGCGGCCGGCCGCTCCCCGGAGGAGGTGCTCGCCGAGCTGCGCCGCCGGCTGGACAACGACGAGGAGCGCGAGCGCGCCGAGGTGACCGGTCAGCTGGCGGAGATCACCGCGCTGCGGGTGCGGGACCTCGTCTCGGACGCGACGGGCGAGCGAGCATGGCAGCGAGCGCCCGCGAGCGAGGAGCGGGACGAGCCCGGAGCGGAGCCACCGGCGTGAGCGTGTCGACGCACGTCCTGGACTCCGTGCTGGGGCGGCCGGCGACGGGGGTGGCGGTCCGGCTGGTCGCCGGGGACGAGCTGGTCGCCGAGGGGGTCACCGACGCCGACGGCCGGTGCCGGCTGGCCGAGGGGCCGACCGCCCCGGGCGCCCACCGGCTCGTCTTCGCCACCGGCCCGTGGTTCGCCGACCAGGGGCGGGACACCTTCTACCCCGAGGTGGTGCTCGCCTTCGACGTCCGCGAACCCGGCGAGCACCACCACGTGCCGCTGCTGCTGGCCCCGTTCGCCTACTCGACCTACCGCGGGAGCTGAGGCCGGGCTCCTGCTGAGCGGCGTGTGCACGCAGCGCGGTCCCGGGTGCGCCGGGACCGCGGTGTGTGCACACGCCGTGGGACGCGGACGAGGTGCGCGGTCAGCGGCCCCAGCTGTCGTCCTGCGGCGCGGTCTCGAGGCCGACCCCGGCGAAGAGCAGGTCGGCGTGCACGCGCAGGTCCGCCCCGCGCTCGTCGTCGGTGGTCAGGACGTCGGCGCCCTCGGCCACGCCCACCCCGCCCACGCCGCGGCAGCTCCACCACACGCGCCAGCCGGCCGGCACCTGCACCCCCACGCCGCCCATCAGCGCCCGCACGGTGAGGTCCACCCCGCCGGGCACCTTGGGCACCGCGGTCAGGTCCAGTCGGACGCCGCCCATGAGCACGTCCAACCGCACCCGAGACAGCTCGGGGTTGACCGGCCGCAGCTCGCCGCCGCCGACCACCACGACCCGCCGGATCCCGGCCGTGCTCTCGTCGCCCTCGTTCTTGCGCCGGGCCACCAGCCGGCCGGTCACGGCGATCACCGCCTGCAGCCCCCACCAGCCCAGCAGCCAGGGCAGCAGCCGACGGACGGCGGGCGGGAGGCTCGTCATGCGCTCAGCCTGCCCGCCGCCCCGCCCGGTGCCCAGGCCCGGGCTCCTGGCACCATCGCCCGGCGTGGGCGACGAGCGCGAGGTCCTGACCTACGAGGCCTTCGGCACCGCGGCGCGCGAGCTCGCCGAGCAAGTCGCCGCCGACGGCTTCGAGCCGGACCTCGTCCTCTCCATCGCCCGCGGCGGACTGTTCCTCGGCGGCGCGCTGGGCTACGCCCTCGACGTCAAGAACCTGTTCGTGATGAACGTGGAGTTCTACACCGGCGTCGACGAGCGGCTCGACCTCCCGGTGGTGCTGCCCCCGACCCTCGACGTCGTCGACCTGACCGGGGCGCGGGTGCTGGTGGCCGACGACGTCGCCGACACCGGCAGGACCCTGGAGCTGGTGCGCGACTTCTGCGCCGGGCACGTGACCGAGGTGCGGACGGCGGTGGTCTACGAGAAGCCGCAGTCGGTCGTGCGCTGCGACTACGTGTGGCGGCGGACCGACCGCTGGATCGACTTCCCCTGGTCCAGCGAGCCACCCGTCGTCCGGCGCAGCGAGCGCCCAGCCCGGTGAGGTGCTGGAACGGCCCCCTGCGGGGTCCCGCCGCAGACCCCGTCCAGGGCACCGCCCTGAGCGTGCGAAGGTGGGGAGGACGGGGTCCTTCCATGGCGGGGGGCGGGGGGTCCTCCTAGTACCGGAAGCGCTGCACCGACGCGCTGAGCGCCGAGGCCATCCGGGCCACCTCGTCCATCGCCGTCCGGGCGTCGGTCATCGCGCGGGTCGTGGCGGTCGCGGCGCCGGCCACCGCGGTGATGTTGTCCGCGATCTGCCCGGCCGACTGCGCGGCCTCGGCGACGTTGCGGTTCATCTCCGTGGTGGTCGCGGTCTGCTCCTCGACGGCGGCGGCGATGGTGCCCTGCGAGTCGTTGATCCGGGCGATGATCTGCGCGATCTCACCGATCGCCTGCACCGCGCCCTCGGTGTCGCCCTGGATCGCCTCCACCCGCGAGGTGATGTCCTGCGTGGCCTTGGCGGTCTCCTGCGCCAGCTCCTTGACCTCGTTGGCGACGACGGCGAAGCCCTTGCCCGCCTCACCGGCACGGGCGGCCTCGATGGTGGCGTTGAGCGCCAGCAGGTTGGTCTGCTCGGCGATCGCGGTGATGGTCTTCACGACGCTGGCGATCTCCAGCGAGGACTCCCCCAGCTTGGCGACGGTCGCGTTCGTCGCGTCGGCGACCTGCACCGCCTGGCCGGCGACCCGGGCCACCTCGCTGGCGTTCTGCGCGATCTCGCGGATGGAGGCGCCCATCTCCTCCGAGCCGGCGGCCACGGTCTGCACGTTGACCGACACCTGACCGGCGGCGTCGGCGACCACCCCGCTCTGCACCGAGGACTCGTCGGCCAGCCGGGTCATGTCCTGGGCGGTCGCCGAGAGCTCCTCGGTGGCCGAGGCGAGCGTCCCGGTGGTCTCCCCGATCGAGGTCAGGACGGCCCGCACGTTGCCCATCGAGGCCTCCAGCGCGGCGGCCATCCGGCCCACCTCGTCCCTGCTGGTCACGCCGGTGGAGCCGCGCAGGTCGCCGTCGGCCATCGCGGCCAGCACCGCGCCGACCCGCTGCAGGGGCCGCACGACCGACCGGGTCACCACCCAGCCGAGCAGGGCCAGCACGAGCACGCCCGCGACGGCCACGACGACCGCGAGCGTGGTCGCGCTCGCCCGCTGTCCCGCCGCGGCCGCGGCGGCGGCGGTCGCGTGGTCGGCGACGGCGTCCCCCACGCCGGGCAGCGCGTCCTCCAGGGCGACGAAGGCGGCCGAGAACCGGGGGTAGGCGGCCCGCGCCTGCGCCGGGTCCTGACCGGCCAGGACGACGACCTGCTGAGCGGTGGCGAGGTAGTCCTCCACGACCGGGCCGACCTCGAGCACCGCGGCGTGCACGTCGCCGCCCAGGTCGTCGGCGTCCACCGCGGCCAGGCTGTCGCGGAGGGTCGCGCCGTGCCCGGCCAGGTCGGCGACCGCCGCGGAGTACTCCGGACCGGCGCCGGCGAGCATCGCCTGCAGCACGTCACCGCGGACGGCGTCGTGCATCATGTCCGCCTCCAGCGCCGCCCCGGTGGCGTGCGTGGTGGCCAGCAGCTCGTCGGTGCGTTCCCCGGTGCCGCGCAGCGCCTGCACCGTGAGGACGGCGAAGACGGCGAGGACGACGGCGCCCGCGGCGACGAGCGCCGCGAGCTTCACGCCGAGGGGACGGTCGGACCAGAGGTTGCGCGCCATGCCGGCACTCCTGCGGGGAGGGATCGGCGCGCCAGGTGCGCGCCGTTGCCCCGTGTTCGGCAGGTCGCTGGAGCCGCTACAGCGCAACCGGTCCGGCCGAGGACCCTTTCTGGTTCCGGAACGTGGCCGCGCTCACGCCTGGGCGCGCAGCCGGTAGAAGCGGAACACGTCGTGCTCGATGGGCAGGACGTCGACCCCGGCGAACCCGGCCTCGCGGGCGTAGCCCTCCAGGATCGACGGCCGCATCACCGTGCCGGTGCCCGCCGACGGCCGGGTGGAGAGTCCGTCGGGCAGGCAGCAGGTGACGCTGAAGCCGTACATCAGCCGTTCGACCTGGTCGCCGGGCGCGGAGAACCGCTCGGCCACCTTCTCGTCGACGACCAGCACGGTCCCGCCCGGGCGGACCATCCGGCGCATCGCGGCGAGCACCGCCACCGGGTCGGCCAGGTCGTGGACGCACTCGAAGGCGGTGACCAGGTCGTAGCTGCCCTGCTCCCTGGCGGCTGCGGCGTCCACCGTGGTGAACCGGACCCGGTCGGCGACGCCGGCCTCCTCGGCGTTGCGCCGGGCCTGCTCGACGGAGGGCTCGTCGATGTCGTACCCGTCGACCCGGGCCTGCGGGTACGCGCGGGCGATGCCGATCGTGGACCAACCCATGCCGCACCCGACGTCGGCGACCCGGCCGCCGGCCCGCAGCGCCGCGTCGATCTCGGGCACCGAGGCGAGGTCCTGCGAGGCCATGGGGCCGAGGAAGTACGGCCGGTTGCCGGCGGCCTGCGCGTTGCGGGCATCGCCCATCTCGGCCCAGGAGAGCCCCTCGCCGGTGCGGTAGACCTCGAGCAGCCGGGGCACGTTCCGGCTGAACACCAGCGCCTGCTGCACGAACGGCGGCATGAAGGCGAGGTCGTCGCGGTCGACGAGGACGGGGCGGTGCGCCTCCGGGAGCGTGTAGCGCCGCTCGTCGGGTCCGGCGGCCTCGTCGTCCACCGTGAGGAGGCCGGCGACAGCCTGCTGCTCCAGCCACTCGCGGGTGTACCGCGGGGCGGTGCCGGTGCGCTCGGCCAGCCCGGGCGCGGTCGCGGGGGCCTCGGCGAGGGCGCGGTACCAGCCCAGCTCGCTGCCCAGGTGGACCGCGGCCAGTTCCAGGGTGGCGATCACCCCGTCGAAGAGGCGCTCGGCCAGGGCGGTGGTGGCGTCGACGGGCGGTGTCTCGGTCGTCGTCATGACCCCCGACCGTGGCCGGGCTCCGCTCGTCCGGCCAGGGCCGTCCGGCCCGGCTTCAGTGGTGGGTGGAGACGGTGACGGTGAAACGGCGGTCGGACGCCGCGACCTGGGTGGGGCCGACGAGCCGGCGCAGCGCGGCCCGGTGCGGCAGCCGGTTGTTGTAGACGCACCACAGCTCACCGCCCGGCCGCAGCACCCGCCCCGCCGCGGCGAACATCCGGTCGGCCGCGCCGGTCACCACGGCCGCCCCCAGGTGGAAGGGCGGGTTGCAGACGACGAGGTCCACGCTCGCGTCCGGCAGGGTCGATGCCGCGTCGTCCCGCACCACCCGGACCCGCTCGGCCAGCCCGTTGGCCGCCGCCGTCTCGGTCGCCGAGGCCACTGCCGCCGCGGACTGGTCGCTGGCCAGCACGGTCAGCTCCGGCCGGGCGAGGGCGAGCGCGGTGGCCAGCACGCCGGTGCCGCAGCCGAGGTCGAGCGCCGTCCGGGCGTCGGGGGCCATCCGGGGCAGCGCGGCGAGCAGG
>DATIMX010000067.1:0-2892 GCA_035474935.1 Geodermatophilus sp.
GACAACCTGCGGGTCGGCCGGCACGACGGCATCGCCGCGGTGGTCGAGCAGCTCAAGGGCCACCCGCTGTTCGCGCACGTGACGCTGACCCGCTCCGAGCGCTCGCCGATCGCCGCGCTGGTCACCGAGATGCTGGAGGACCTCCCGCGCTGAGTCGGGGCCGCTCTTGCGGTGTTCGCCCTGCTCCTGCACTGCTGCACCGCCGCAGGAGGGTGCGGAACACCGCAAGAGCGGGTCAGCGCGAGCGTCGTCCGCGGGCGAAGGCCCGCCGGAGGCGGTCGGCGACCACGGCTGGCGTGGACAGGTCCGCCCACGTCCACCGGGCCATCTGCCAGCCGAGGTCGCGCATCTCGTCCTCGCGCACCTTCTCGACGAAGACGACGTCCGCTGGGCTGCGGCCGGACGGCGCATTCGCTCCGTACTTCACCCGGCCGTCGAACTCGCCGAGCGTGCCGAGGTCCTCCCAGCCGAAGTCGCAGCGACCGATCAGGCTGCCGTCTGGCCGCCGCACGCGGTACTGCAGCGCCGGCGCAGGGAGGCCGAGCCGGTGGAGGAGGACCCGGCTCCGACTCTCGCCCACGCTCTCGCTGTCTCCATCGGCGAAGGCCAGTACGCGGGCCGCTCGCCGGGAACCGGGGACCGATCCCATCGTCTTCAGACAGCCGGTCAGGGACCCGGCCGACGTCAGCCCCCAAGCGAGTGCCGCGTCGGCTGCGACGACGGCGGACTCGAAGGGCAGCGTGCGCGCCAGGTCGACCACGGTGCGCGTCGCATCGGTCGTCAGGACGCCGTCGACGATGGCCAGCTGCTCATCGGGCAGGCGGGCGACGTGGAGGTGCACGCGTGAGCTTCCGCTGCCCGCGGCGGGCGGGTTCCTGGTGAGGTGCACGCGTGGGGACGAGGTCCCCCAGAGTGGGAGGCCATGGAGGACTGCGGCCGACAAGTGGCTCACCACGCCCGGACGTCGCAGCTCGGCGACGGTGGCCAGCACGGCGGCCCGGTGCCCGGTGAGGCTCGAGCCGGGCGACAGGTAGGAGCCACGCTGCAGTCGGCGCAGCTCACCGCGGCGCACCATCCGCGCCAGCTCGCCGTCCGACAAGCCCTGGGCGAGGGCGTCGACGCGGCGCAGGGGACCGGTGGCTCCGGAGATCTCGCTCATCTGCAGGAGCCTGGATGCGCGGACGGCTGCGGGGGGCGACTGGCATGGATCTGTGGACAGCCCGCGGCAGTCTTGCGGGGCTTCCCACGCCTTTGCGGCGTTGCACGCGCGCAGAGTCGCGCGCAACGCCGCAAGAGTGAGGGGTCAGGGCGCCGCGGGGTCGGCGTCCTCGTCGGCGGGGGAGGAGGGAGCCGACGGGCGGGGGGTGGCGGCCCAGCGCAGCAGCGCCACCACACCCCAGCCCGCCGCCAGGCACCACGGCAGCCGGGTTACGACGTCGTGCACGCCCAGGTCGCCGCGCAGACCCAGGGCGAGCACCGGCAGGGCCAGGAGGAAGGACACCGCCAGCACGTCCCAGCGCAGCGGGCTCATGCCCCCGAGCTCTCCAGTCGCTCGCAGAGCAGCGAGGCCCAGCGGTGGGCGGTCGCCCGCGCACCGTCGAGGAGGGCCACGGGGGTGGAGGTGCGGCTGAGCACCGCGGCCGGGTCGGCGGTCAGGTCGGTGTCCTGGACCATGAGCGCGTCCACGCGGGGCAGCGCGTCCAGCCACGGGCCGACGTCCTCGGGCTTGCGGGTGGCCTCGACGACCGCCCACACCCCGACCGGCGCGAAGACCGCGACCATCTGCTCCAGCCAGGCACCGCCACCGGCGCGCAGCGGGACGTCGACGGCGACGATCGTCAGCGCGCTCGACCGGTCGGCCTCCTGCTTGCGCTCGAGGGCCGTGTCGATGCTGGTGATCCGGTTGCTGCGCGGGGCCAGCGCGGACAGGTCACCGCGGGAGGCCCACTGCAGCTGCTCGCCGTCCAGCCGCATCGAGGCGGCCAGGGAGCGGGCGGCGGCGAGGGTCTCCACGCCCGGCCCGACGACCAGCAGCACCTCGCCGGCCCCGGAGGGCAGCGCGGGAGGGGTCGGCAGGCCGGCGGCCAGCGCGCGGGTCAGCGCGGCGTAGGCCCCGAGCCGGGCGACCTCCACGGCGAAGTCCTCGCCGAGCAGCCGCTCGGGCACGCCGAGCTCCAGCAGCTGGCAGATGAGGGCGTCCTCGGCCGCGCCGGGCCGCGGGGCGCCGGCGCCGCCCGACGTCGACCGACCGCGGACCGAGGGGACCACCATCGGCGCGGACCGGCGCCACGCGGCGGCGCGCTTGTCCACCGGCAGCCGGGTCACGGTGGCCAGGTGGGCCTCCGCGGACGGCGACGCCACCCGGGCGACCGACTGCCCCGGGGTGCGGCCGATCGCCGGCGGCACGGGCGGGCGGCCCAGCAGCGGCGGGACGGCGAGCGCGGTGCCGGGCGCCGGCGGCGGCAGCAGCGACAGGGGCGGCAGGATCGTGGTGGCGTCGGCGGGCAACGGCAGCGGAGCCGGGTCGCTGGCGGTCGGGGCCAGGACCTCGGCCCCCACCTCCCACTCGTCGGCCTCGGCGGTCGCCTCGACCCAGACCGGGATCTCGGCGGTGTGCGCGCACGCGTCGGCCTCGGCCCACGCGTCGTCGGCCGCGGCGTCGTGCTCGTCCTGCGGGGAGCCGGCGAGCACGCCGCGCAGCAGCTGGGTCAGCGCCGCGTCGGACGTGTCGTGCGCCAGGGCGGCCCGCAGCACCTCGGCGATCGCCTCCTCGCGGGAGGTGATCGGTCCGGTGCTGAAGTCCGGCTCGTGCACCCACTCGGGCACGGAGACCGGCTCGGGCTGCGGTGCCGGGGCCGGCACCGGCGGGAGGACGGCGGCGGCCGGCTCCGG
>DATIMX010000068.1:0-2399 GCA_035474935.1 Geodermatophilus sp.
TTCAGCGGCCGAGGTGGCGGTAGCGGTGCAGCCGGGTGCGGAAGCGCTCGCCGTCGTCCCGCCCGAGCAGGCCGGCCAGCTCCTCGCCGAGCACCCGCCCCAGCCGCCGGCAGAACTCCACCGGCTCGTCGGCGGCGTCCGGCCGCTCGGGGACGACGCGGTCGACGATCCCGGCCCGCCACAGGTCGGTGGCCCGCACCCCCTGGGCGGCGGCCATCTCGTCGGCGCG
The DNA here is from genome assembly GCA_035474935.1 of Geodermatophilus sp. Taxonomy (GTDB): domain Bacteria; phylum Actinomycetota; class Actinomycetes; order Mycobacteriales; family Geodermatophilaceae; genus Geodermatophilus. The sequence goes on from DATIMX010000068.1 coordinate 230, forward strand.
GTCGACGGTGCGGTACACGATCGCCGAGGCACCCTCCGGCGGCAGCGGGCCCAGCCAGCCGTTGGCCGCGGCCAGCACCCGGTCGGCCGGTGCGAGCGCGAGCGCCCCGCCGCCGGTGCCCTGGCCCAGCAGCACCGCCAGCGTCGGCGCCCGCAGCACCACCATGTCCTCGAGGCAGCGGGCGATCTCGGCGGCCAGCCCGCCCTCCTCGGCCTCCTTGGACAGCGCCGCGCCGGGGGTGTCGATGAGGGTGACCAGCGGCAGCCGCAGCTCGGCGGCCAGCCGCATCCCACGCCGCGCCTCGCGCAGCGCGGCCGGCCCCAGCGGCGCCGACAGCGACTGCCCGCGCCGGTCCTGACCGAGGACGACGCAGGGCGCCCCGCCGAAGCGCGCCAGGGCCAGCAGCAGCCCGGGGTCCTTCTCCCCGGCGCCGGTGCCGGACAGGCCGACGACGTCGGTGGCCGCCGTCCGCAGCAGCCGCCGCACCCCGGGCCGGTCCTCGCGGCGGGAGGCGGTGACGACCTCCCAGGCGCTGCGGCCGTCTGTACCGTCCGCCCCACCCAGCCCCGCCTCGGTGCCGTCCTCGGGCGTGGGCCGCTCGGCGTCGGCGACGTCCCGGTGCCAGGTCTGCCGGGCGGCCAGCACCCGCAGCGCCCGGTCGGCGACCTCGGCGATCTCCTCGTGCGGGACGACGGCGTCGATGAGCCCGTGCTCGGCGAGGTGCTCGGCGGTCTGCACGCCCTCGGGGAACGGCTCGCCGTAGAGCGCCTCGTACACCCGCGGGCCGAGGAAGCCGATCGAGGCGCCGGGCTCGGCGATGGTCACGTGGCCCAGCGACCCCCACGAGGCCAGGACGCCGCCGAACGTGGGGTGCCGCAGGTAGACCAGGTAGGGCAGCCCGGCCTCCTTGTGCCGGGCGATCGCCGCGGTGATGCCGATCATCTGCAGGAAGGCGACGGTGCCCTCCTGCATCCGGGTGCCGCCGGAGACCGGCGCGGCCAGCAGTGGCAGCCCCTCCTCGGTGGCCCGCTCGACCGCGGCGATGAGCCGCTCGGCGGCGGCCACGCCGATGGAACCGGCGAGGAAGCCGAACTCGCCCGCGATCACCGCGACCCGCCGTCCGCGCAGGTGGCCCTCGCCGGTGGTGATCGACTCGTCCTGCCGCGTCCGCTCCGCCGCGCGGGCCAGCTCGGCGGCGTAGGACTCCGGGACGTCGCCCACCGGAACGGGGGAGTCCCAGCTCTTCCAGGAGCCGGGGTCGAGGACGAGGTCCCGCAGCGCCCGGGCGTCCAGGGACGTCACCCGGCCTCCTCGCCGGCGCTCGTCGGAGGTGCGCCGGAGCGTGCGCTGCTCGTCGGCGGGCCCGCGAGACTGCTCACTGCGAGAGCCAGGCCCGGATCGCCTCGTTCGAGGAGCCGAGCACCGGCGGCGCGGCGTGGTCTCGCCGGGTGGTCTCGGTCTCGCCGTCCGGGCCGGGGGCGAAGAAGCGCAGCGGCGGGCCGGGCAGCTGCAGCCGGCCGAGCGTCTGGTGCTCGACGTCGACCAGCAGGCCCTGCGACAGGGTCTGGTCCCAGCCGTAGACCTCGTCGAGGGTGCGCACCTTGCCCGCCGGGACGCCGGCACCGGCGAGGCGGGCGAGCAGCTCCTCGGGGGTGAGGTCGGCGAAGGCCCGCTCCAGCAGCTCGATCACCTGGTCGCGGTGGTCGACGCGCTCGCCGTTGGTGGCCAGACCGGGCGCCTCGGCGTCCAGGCCGAACTCGGTGCACAGCCGCCGCCACAGCCCCTCCGACCCGCAGGAGAGCTGGACGCTGCCGCCCTTGCAGTGGAACAGGCCGTAGGGGGCGATCGAGGGGTGGTGGTTGCCCTGCGCCCGCCCGACCTGGCCCGCGACGGTCCACCGGGTGCCCTGGAAGGCGTGCACGCCGACGATCGCCGCCAGCAAAGAGGTGCGCACCACCTGACCGCGGCCGGTGCGCTGCCGCTCGACGAGCGCGGCGAGCACCCCGTAGGCGCCGTACATGCCGGCCAGCAGGTCGGCGATCGGGACGCCGACCCGCTGCGGGTCGTCCGGGCCGGAACCGGTCAGCGACATCAGCCCGCCCTCGCCCTGGGCGATCTGGTCGTAGCCGGCCCGCCCGCCCTCGGGCCCGTCGTGGCCGAAGCCGCTGAT
>DATIMX010000069.1:0-7526 GCA_035474935.1 Geodermatophilus sp.
GTCTCGACGAGCCGGCCGGCCGGCCCGGAGAAAGCCATACCGCTGCTCCGACCGTCGCCCATCGTCGCCATACCGCCGGAGCCGAGCACCTCCCCGCGGACGTCGTAGCCGTAGGCAGCCTCGAAGCACGCCTCGGCCACGCCCATGGCGCCGTTGTCGAAGCGGACGACGACGGCCGCGGTGTCCAGCAGGCCACGGTCGCGCCAGTCCGGCTCGACGAGCGCGTCGCCCGTCGCGAAGACCTGCACGGCCTCGGCGCCGGGGTTGAGGAAGCGCAGCGTGTCGAAGTCGTGGATGAGCGTCTCGAGGAAGATCGTGTCCGGCTTGACGCGGGCGGGGTCGAATCCGCCGGGATCGCGGGTCAGCGAGCGCAGCTGCCGTGGCGTGCCCAGCGTGCCGGCGTCCAGCAGCGCCCGGGCGGCGCGCCAGTCGGCGGCGAACCGGCGGTTGAACCCGGTCTGGAGGACGACGCCCGCGGCGCGGGCGGCGTCGATCGCGCGGTCGGCGTCCGGCAGGGTGACCGCCATCGGCTTTTCGCAGAACACGTGCCGGCCGGCGGCCGCAGCGGCCACGACCAGGTCGGCGTGCGACCGGGCCGGCGCGGCGATGACGACCGCGTCGACGGCCGGGTCCTCCCACAGCTGGGCCACGTCGGTGTACGCGCGGTCCGCACCCAGCGCGCCGGCCAGCCGGTCGGCGGCACCCGGAGCGGGGTCGGCCACGGCGGCCAGCCGCGCGTGCGGGAGCCGCAGGGCGAGCGTCTCCGCGTGGAAGGCCCCCATCCGCCCCGACCCGATCAGGGCCACGCCCACCGTCTCGCTCGCCATCCCGACTCCTCAACTAGAACGTTCTAGGCAACCGTCAGCGTGGCGCGCGCTCCCCTCCTCCGTCAAGGGGATGAGGCTAGAACGTTCTAGTCCTGCGGGCTACGCTCCCCTGGTGACCTCGACGAGCCCGGACCGGCGGCCGACGCTGGCCGACGTCGCGGCCCGGGCCGGGGTCTCCACGGCGCTCGTCTCGATCGTCATGCGCGACGTCCCCGGCGCCAGCGCCGCGACCCGCGAGCGGGTGCGGCGCGCCGCCGACGAGATCGGCTACCGCCCCGACACCCGCGCCCGCCTGCTGCGCAGCTCCCGCAGCCGGCTGATCGGCGTGGTGTTCGGGGTCCAGCACGCCTTCCACGGCGACCTGCTGGCCGGGCTCTACACCGCCGCCGAGAAGGCCGGGTACGAGCTGGCACTGAGCGCCGTCACGCCGGGGCGCGGGGAGCAGCGGGCGGTGGACAGCCTGCTGCGGGACCGCTGCGAGGCGCTGGTGCTGCTCGGCCCCTCGTCGCCCACCGCGCACCTCACCGACCTCGCGACCCGCCTGCCGGTCGTGGTCGTCGCCCGGTCCGTGCGGTCCACCGCGGTCGACGTCGTCCGGACCGCCGACGACGAGGGCATGCACCTGGCGCTGGACCACCTGGTCGCGCTCGGCCACCGCGACGTGGTGCACGTCGACGGCGGGCGGGCACCGGGCGCCGCCGAGCGACGGCGGGGCTACCGCGAGGCGGTGCGCCGGCACGGCCTCCCCCCACGGGTCCTCCCCGGCGGGCTCACCGAGGACGACGGCGCCGCCGCGGCGCGCACCCTCCTGGCCGGCCCCCTGCCCGGTGCGGTCACGGTCTTCAACGACCGGTGCGCCCTGGGCCTGCTCGACGTCCTCCGCCGGGCGGGGCGCACGGTGCCCGGGGACGTCAGCGTGGTCGGGTACGACGACAGCCGGATCGCCCGGCTGTCCTCCGTCGACCTCACCTCCGTCGCCCAGGACGTCGAGCAGCTGACCGCGCTCGCCGTGCGGCGGGCCCTCGACCGGCTGGACGGGGTCCCCGTCGAGCAGCGCGAGCTCGTCGTCCCGCCCCGGCTCGTCGTCCGGAGCACCACCGCCCCGCCCCACTGAGGTCCCGCCCTCGGCCTCGTCCCGGGGCCCGCTCGCACCCCTCGGCGTTGATCATGGGGTTGTTGCCCGCGACACGCGCAGACACGCCGACCGGGCCGGCCACAACCCCATGATCAACTGCTGGGAGGGCAGGCACCCCCGTTCAGAGGTCGAGCACCAGCCGGTCCGTGCGGGCGCGGGACACGCAGATCATCATGCAGTCGTTGGCCTCCCTCTCCTCCTCGCTCAGGACCGAGTCCCGGTGGTCCGGCACGCCTGCGAGGACGGCGGTCTCGCAGGTGCCGCAGGTGCCCTCCGCGCACGAGGACAGGAGGCCGACCCCGGCCTCCTCGACGACCGACAGGATCGAGCGGCCCGGCGGGACGCTCAGGGTGAGCTCGCTCTGCGCCAGCTCGACCTCGAACGCCTCGGCCCGCGCCGGCTCGGCCTGGGGCCGGGGCGCGAACCGCTCCACGTGCAGCGCTCCGCGCGGCCAGCCGGCACAGCGTTGCTCGACCGCCGCCAGCAGCGGCTCGGGGCCGCAGCAGTAGACGAGGGTGTCCGCGCGGGGCGTGCCCAGCAGTCCGTCGAGGTCCAGCAACCCGGTCTCGTCCTGGGGGCGGACCGAGACCCGGTCGCCGTACTGCGCGAGCTCGTCGAGGAAGGCCATCGAGGCCCGGCTCCGGCCGCCGTAGACCAGCTCCCAGCCGGCGCCGGCGGCCTCCGCGGCCCGGATCATGGCCAGGATCGGGGTGATGCCGACGCCGCCGGCGATGAACAGGTACCGCGGCGAGGCGACCAGCGGGAAGTTGTTGCGCGGGCCGCGGATGCGGACGGTGTCGCCCTCCTGGAGCCGGTCGTGGACGAACAGGGAGCCGCCGCGGCCGTCCGGGTCGCGCAGGACGCCCAGCCGGTAGGCGGAGTGGTCGGTGGGGTCACCGCACAGCGAGTACTGCCGGGTGGGCGCCCCGCCGAGGACGAGGTCGACGTGCGCGCCCGGCTGCCAGGCAGGCAGGGGACGGCCCCCGGCCTCGCGCAGGGTCAGGGCGACGACGCCGTCGGCCACCTCCTGCTTGGCGGCCACCGTCGCCTCGGCCTCGAACTCCGTGGTGGCGAGGGTGACGGTCGTCGTCCGGTGCGCGACGGCCTCGACGTGCGGCCGGCGGCTCGACCGGCCGAAGGTGATCGGCAGGTTCCTCCAGACGTACATGTTCGGGGAGCTCGGGTAGAAGGTCGGTGGGCCCGCCAGCTCGTAGTCGCCCAGCACGGGGAGGGCCTCCTCCAGGGCGATCCGCGCCTCGAGCCGCGCCAGCGGGGCGCCCAGGCACCCGTGCACGCCCTCGCCGAAGCCGAGGTGCCGGCCCCGCGGGCGGGTGACGTCGAAGCGGTCGGGGTCGGGGAACTGGCGCTCGTCCCGGTTGGCCGCACCGGGGATCAGGACGACGCGGCTGCCGGCCGGCATCGTGACCCCGTGCAGGGTGACCTCGCGCGAGGTCGTGCGAGCGGTGAGCTGCAGCGGCGTGATGAGACGCAGGGCCTCCTCGACGGCGGCCGGGATCAGCGACGGATCGGCCTGCAGCAGCGCCCGCTGGTCGGGGTTCTCGGCCAGCAGCTCGAACAGCGTGCCGGTCAGCCCGGCGGTGGACTCCACCCCCCCGAGGAACAGGATCATCATCAGTCCGCTGACCTCGGAGTCCGGGGTGACCTGCGCATCGACGAACGGCACCCCGTCGATGTCGGCCTCGACGAACGCCGTGACCAGGTCGTCCCGTGCGGCCCGACGGCGGTCCTCGAGCAGGTCGATGAAGTACTGCTGGACGCCGGCCGTCGCCGCCCGCGCCACCGGGGTCAGGTGCGGCGTGCCGGGCACCCGGTCCTTGAGCTCGTGCGTCCAGTGCTCCAGCTGCTCGCGCCGCGCCCGCGCCAGGGGGTCGTGGTCGTGGCGGCTCGGCAGGCCCATCAGGTGGAAGAACACGTCGAAGGGCATGGGCCAGGCCAGCTCCTGGGCCAGGTCCACCGTCGCCCGGCCCCCGGCGCCGCGGTCCCGCCACGAGGCGACCAGCTCGCGCACCACGGCGCGGATGCCGTCCTCGAGCTGGGCGATCCGGCGCGGCAGGAAGTACGGCTGCACCACCGAGCGGACCTCGTCGTGCCGGGGGTTGTCCATGCTCCCGATCGACCCCGGGGGCACCTGCTCGAGGCGGCTGTCGTCGATGTCCATGCCCTCGAAGCTGCGGAAGGTGTCCGCGTCGAGCGCCGCCGCTCGCACGTCGTCGAAGCGGGTCAGGGCGTACCAGCCCCAGCGCTCGCTCCAGTACACCGGCGCCTCGTCGCGCATCCGCCGATAGGTGCCGAACGGGTCGGACGTGTAGAAGTCCGGCCGGAACGGGTCGTAGTCGAGGGCTGTGGCGGTGGCGGTCTCGGCCATGTGGGTCTCCGCGGTCGGGAGCGACTCGGTTGAAGCGCTTCAAGACTCGCGGGTGACCCGCGCCACTGTCAACGATTTGTCAGGTCAAAGTCCCGGAGGCGGCGGGCCAGTCGTCCCCCGGACCACCAGCCGCGGTGGGACGACGACCTCGCGGCGCTCGGTGCGGCCGCCGTCGAGCCGCTCGACCACCGCCGCCACCGCCAGCCGGGTCAACTGCGGGGAGTCCTGGCTGACGCTGGTCAGGTCGATGTGGGCGAGCCGAGAGAGCGGACTGTCGTCGTAGCCGACGACGGAGACCTCCCCCGGCACGTCGATCCCGCTGCGCAGCAGGGCGTCGAGCAGGCCCACCGCGGAGGCGTCGTTGTACGTGACCACCGCCGTGGGGCGGACGTCGGACCCGAGCAGGGTGCGCGCCGCACGGGCGCCGGACTCCTCCCCCGCGTCCCCGCCGACCACCTGCAGGTGCTCCCCCAGGCCCCGGCGGCGCATCGCCCGCTCGTAGCCGCGCCGCCGGGCGGTGGCGATCTGTCCGCGACCACCGTCGACGTGGGCGATGCGCCGGTGCCCGAGGCCGGCCAGGTGCTCCACGGCCTGCGCGACGCCCTCGTCGTCGGCGGCCCGGACGACGTCGACGCCGTCGGCCGACACCGGGCGTCCGACGGCGACCACCGGCAGCTGCCGGGCCAGGGCGCTCAGCCGGGCGGCGGGCGCGTCCGGCCCCAGCAGGACCAGTGCCTCGCAGCGCGAGTCCAGCAGCGTCTCGACCGCCCGCCCCTCGTCCCGGGTGCGGGTCACGGTGCTGAGCACCAGGTCGTACCCGTGCTCCTCGGCCGCCTCGTGGACGTCCTCGACGAGCTGGGCGTGGAAGGTGCTGCGGACGTCCATCAGGACGCCGATCAGCCTGCTGCGGCGGCGGGCCAGCAGGCTCGCGGCGCGGTCGGGGCGGTAGCCCAGCCGGCCGGCGGCGTCGAGCACGCGCTCGCGGGTGCCGCTGCTCGGCCCGGGGGAGCCGCGCAGCACGAGGGACACCGTCGCCGGCGAGACACCCGCCTCGGCCGCGACGTCCTGCAGCCGGGGACGACGCACCGACTCCTCTGCGCTCAGGACCACCACCGCTTCCCTTGACACGACCGCGACACCCTGCTGTGATCGGCGCCATCATTAAAGCGCTTTAAGCGTGTTGTCGGGCCGATCGCCGCCACGCCCGAGCGTGCCACGTGGGCAGCGCGGAACCCGCACCGCCGGGGCCCGTCCACCCGATGAGAGGGGAACAGCCATGTCGCAGCGACCACTGTCCGTGGCGGTGATCGGGGCCGGGATGGCCGGCCGCAGCCACGCCGCCGGGTACCGCCAGGTGAACACCGTGTTCGGGGAGGGGCTCCCGCCCGTCCGGCTGGCTGCCGTCGCCGATGCCAACGAGCAGCTGGCCCGCGACGCGGCCCGCCGCTACGGCTTCGAGCAGGCGGTGTCCAGCTGGGAGGAGGTCGTCGAGGACCCCTCGATCGACGCGATCAGCATCGTCGTCGGCAACGCCCTGCACCGGCCGATCGCCGAGGCGGCCATCGCCGCCGGCAAGCACGTGCTGTGCGAGAAGCCGCTGGCCGGCTCGCTGGAGGACGCGCGGGCCATGGTGGCGGCGGAGGAGCGAGCCGACGTGGTGACCGCCGTCGGCTACACCTACCGCCGCTCCCCCGCGATCGCCGCGATCCGCGACCACGTGCGGAACCGCGAGCTGGGTGAGCTGACCCTGTTCGACGGCCGTTACTGGTGCGACTACGCCTGCGACCCCCGCGGCCCGCTCACCTGGCGGTACAGGGGCGGCCCCGGCAGCGGTGCCCTCGGCGACATCGGCGCCCACGTCATCGACGTCGGCCAGTTCCTCTGCGGACCGGTCGTGTCGGTGTCCGGGGCGGTGCTGTCCACCCAGATCGCCAAGCGGCCGCTCCCCCTCGGCGCCGTGGTGGGCCACAACGCCGCCCCGGTGAGCGAGGAGATGGGCGAGGTCGAGAACGAGGACACCGCCGTGTTCTCGGCCCGCTTCGAGTCCGGCCTGTCGGCGTCCTTCTCGGTGTCGCGCACCGCCTTCGGCATGCCCAACGGGCTGGCCTTCGACGTCCACGGGCTGGACGGGCGGGCCTCCTTCGACTGGCACCGGCCCTCGGAGTACCTCGTCGACGACCGCCAGCCCGAGGCCCGCACCCGCGGCGTCCGGCAGGTCATCGTCGGCCCGCAGATGCCCTACTTCGCCGGCGGGTACCCGATGGAGGCCCCGGGCGTGGGCGGCGGCAACGCCGAGATGTTCGTCTACCAGTGCCGCGCGTTCCTCGACCAGATCGTCGGCACCCCCGACCCGCTGCCGCCGAACGCCACCTTCGCCGACGGGCTGCACACGATGCAGATCGTCCAGGCCGTCGTGCAGTCCGCGCAGTCCGACGGCGCCGCCGTTCCCGTCCCCGCCCACTGACCCCCTCGACCGGAGGCCGATCCCCCGATGTCCCTCAAGCTCGGTGCCTACACCGCCTGCCTGCACGACCGCCCCCTGGCCGAGGCCCTCGACGTGCTGCAGGCCGACGGCCTGACCTCCGTCGAGGTCAACACCGGCGGCTTCATCCCCTCACCGCACTGCCACGTCGACCTGCTGCTCTCCTCCGAGCGGGCCCGCCGGGACTACCTGGAGACGTTCGCCGCCCGCGGGATGGAGCTGACCGGCCTCAACTGCAACGGCAACCCGCTCAACCCGCTGCCCGGCGTCGGCCCGAAGCACGCCGACGACCTGCGCCGCACCATCGAGCTGGCCGGGCTGCTGGGCGTGCGGAACATCGTGGCCATGTCGGGCACGCCCGGCTCGGACCCCGACGCGAGGTACCCGTCCTGGGTGGTCAACCCGTGGGACGGCGTCTACATGGACGTCCTGGACTACCAGTGGGACGTCGCCGCCGGGTTCTGGACCGAGATCGACGCGCTCGCCCGCGCCCACGACGTCCGGGTGGCCATCGAGATGCACCCGCACAACCTGGTGTTCTCGCCGGTGACCCTGCGCAAGCTGGTCGAGCTGACCGGCGCGACCAACGTCGGCGCCGAGATGGACCCCTCGCACCTGATGTGGCAGGGCATGGACGTCGTCGCCTGCATCCGCGACCTCGGCCCCCTCGTCTTCCACGCCGCGGCCAAGGACGCC
>DATIMX010000070.1:0-3937 GCA_035474935.1 Geodermatophilus sp.
ACCGCCTGCACGTGCTCGACGCCGTCGGCGGCCAGCAGCTGCTCGGACAGCTCGGTGAGCAGCCCGGTCTTCTCCGCGTCGGGCACCTCGAACGGGTCGACGTCGTAGTCGGACACCCAGACCGCGTCGGGGTACACCGGCTCGGGCGCGAGCTCCACCCGGTCGCTGTTGACCGCCGCCGACACCTGCGCGACGGCGACCGCCTCCTCGGCCAGCCGCACGGCCTCCGCCGCGGTGAGGACGACGCCCGCGGCGAACCCCCAGGTGCCCTCGTACACCACGCGCACGGCCAGACCGAGGTCCTCGCCGTCGGCCAGCGACTCCAGCCGGGCGTCGCGCAGGCTGATCGACTGGGTGCGGATCCGCTCCACCCGGAGGTCGGCGTGCGCGCAGCCGAGGTCGAGGGCCCGGGTGAGCGCGGCGTCGGTCAGCGCGGAGAGCGGGAGGGCGAGGAAGGACGCGTCCACGTCGCGGGAGGCAGCCACCGCACTTGTCTACCAGCGCGGGCGGCGCGGTCCGCGCCGGGTCGAGGGGCCCGCCGCCCGGTCGGGCACCCGCGCACTAGCCTCGCGGCGTGCCCCGTTGCCGGATCTGGGCCGTCCCGGCGGCGGCCCTCGCCCTCGCCGCCTGCGCGGGCGGCGGGCTGGACCGGCCCTCCACCGAGGCGTGCGACGCCGTGGCCGCCTGGATCGACGCGGGGAGCCCGGCCGACCAGCGGGCCGAGGTCACCGAGCGGGCCGGCGACCTGCTCGGGCAGTCGGACTCGACACCGCTGACCGACCCCTACGAGCGGTTCCGGGACACCCGGGAGGAGGACCTCGACTACGCCGCGGTCGTCGAGGCGGGCGCCAACTTCGTGCGGGCCTGCTGGGACCACGGCTGGGAGCACCCCGAGGGCTGACCCGGGCACCGGCTCCGGACGGCGTGGCCGCGAGACGATCGGGGTAGACGCCAGCACATGGCCGAGTCCTCCCCGCCGTCCCCTGCCGACGACGTCACGCTCACCTTCGGCGGGAACGCCACCACGCTGCTGCGACTCGGGCCCTTCACGCTGCTGACCGACCCGAACTTCCTGCACCGCGGGCAGCGCGCCTACCTCGGCAAGGGGTTGTGGACCAAGCGGCTCACCGAGCCCGCGCTGCAGCCCACCCAGCTGCCGACGCTGGACTCGATCCTGCTGTCGCACCTGCACGCCGACCACTGGGACCGCATCGCCACCCGCACCCTCGACCGCGGCACCCCGGTGATCACGACCCAGGCGGCCGCCCGCGCGCTGGGCCGGCGCGGTTTCCGGGAGACCGTCGACCTCGGCCCCTGGCAGCGCCACGAGCTCAGCCGCGACGGCGCCACGCTGCGGATCACCTCGGTCCCCGGCGTCCACGGCCCCCAGCCCGTCGCGAAGCTGCTGCCGCCGGTGATGGGCAGCGTGCTCGAGCTGCTGCGCGACGGCGAGGTGTCCTGGCGGGGCTACATCAGCGGCGACACCGTCTTCCGCCCCGAGCTCGGCGAGGTGCTCGAGCGCTGCGGGCCGCTGGACGTCGTCATCCCGCACCTGGGCGGCACCAAGGCACTCGGCTTCACCGTGACCATGGACGGCCGGCAGGGCGCCGACCTGGTCGAGCTGCTCAAGCCGCCGGTCACCGTGCCGGTGCACTACGACGACTACGACCGGTTCGCCTCGCCGCTGGGCGACTTCGTGCGCGAGGTGGCCGCCCGGCGCGCGCCCGGCGAGATCCGCGCGGTCACCCGCGGCGAGACCGTTTCACTGCGCGCGTAGTCACCGCGGTCCTCCGGACCGCGACCGCGGCCAGGTGCCGTCCCCGGCTGCGCTGAGCCGCTGCCCGTGTCCCGGTCGGGAGACCCTCCGGGCCCCCGCGACCGGTCCACCGCGGCCAGGTGCCTGGAAGGACCCCCTTCTCCCCACCCCTCGCACGCTCGGGGCGGGACCCGGAAGGGGGCCTGCGGCGACCCTCTCGGGACGGTTCACCCCGGTGCGGTCACCCGGCCAGGCGGGCGGCCCGCTCGGCGACGTCGGCGCGCAGCGCCTCGGCGTCCACCGTCGTGCAGGCGCCGTCGCGCACGACCTGCCGCCCGCCGACCCAGGTGTCGCGCACCAGCCGCGAGGTGCCCGACCAGACCAGGTGGGTGAGCACGTCCGGCGGGCTGAGCACCGGCTCGAACAGCAGGTCCCGCATGTCGACGTGCACCAGGTCCGCCCGGCGGCCGACGGCGACCTGGCCGAGGTCCGGGCGGCCGATCGCGTCGGCGGCCGCGCCGGTGGCCAGCCAGAACGCCTCGGCGGCGGTCAGCGCGGTGGCCGAGCCCTCCCGGAGCCGGGCCAGGCCCGCGGCCAGCCGGACGTCGGCCAGCAGGTCCAGCCCGTCGTTGGACGCCGGCCCGTCGGTGCCCAGCCCCACCCGGACGCCGCGGTCGAGCATCGCCCGCACCGGCGCGATGCCACTGGCCAGCTTGGCGTTGCTCGCGGGGCAGTGCGACACCGCCACGTCGTACTCCCGCCACAGCTCCAGGTCGCCGTCGTCGACGTGCACGCTGTGCGCGGCGAGCACCCGGCCGCCCAGGACGTCGTGCGCGGCCAGCAGGGCGGGCACCGACAGCCCGTGGGTGGCCAGCAGGTCCGCGCCCTCTCCGGCGGTCTCGGCGACGTGCAGGTGCAGCAGCAGGCCGTGCTCCCGGGCGGCGGCCGCGGCGTCGCGCAGCACCGACAGCGGCAGCGTGTAGGCCGCGTGCGGGCCGATGCCGTACTCCACGGCGCCGTCGCCGGGCACGGAGGTCGCCAGCGTCACCGCGTCGGCCAGCTGCTCGGCCAGCGGCGGCATCCCGGGCAGCGGCAGCAGCGGGCTGGCGACCACCGCGCGGGCACCGGTGCGGCCGACCGCGGCGGCGATCCGCTCGGGCGAGAAGTACATCTCGACGCTGGTGGTGACCCCGCCGCGCAGCATCTCCGCCGAGGCCGCGGTCATCGCCACCTCGACGTCCTCGGGGGTCAGCCGCGCCTCCCGCGGCCAGATCACCTCGCGCAGCCAACGGGCGAGCGGCAGCCCCTCGGCCTGCCCGCGGAACAGCACCATCGGCGCGTGCGAGTGGGCGTTCACCAGCCCCGGCAGCAGCACCCCGGGGACGGCGACCACCTCGGCGTCCCGGGCGTCCGGCGCGTCGGCGGCCGGGCCGACCCAGGTGAACGTGCCGTCCTCGACGTCGACCGCGGCGTCGGGCACGACGGTGCCGGCGCGGTCCCCGACGACGACGGCCCGGGCGGTGAAGCGCTGCCGCATGGGTGGCGAACCTACCCCCGCGGCTGCCCGGTGCCGCCCGGAGCGCGCCGTTACCGTGGGGCGCATGTCCTTCCTCGCCGCCGCGGCCTCCTCCGACCAAGGCGGCATCACCGGCTTCCTGCTCGACATGGTGGAGCGGCTGGGCGCGGTGGGCGTCGGCTTCGCCATCCTGCTGGAGACGGTCGTCCCGCCCATCCCCAGCGAGGCGGTGCTGGGCCTGGCCGGGGTGCTCATCAACGACGGCCGGCTCGACATCGTCCCGGTGGTCCTGTGCGCGACCCTCGGGTCGATCCTGGGCGCGATCTTCTTCTACTACGTCGGCCGGGCGCTGGGCCCGCGCCGCTCGCACGCCTTCCTCGACCGGCTGCCGCTGGTGGAGACCGAGGACGTCGACAAGACCTTCGCCTGGTTCGAGCGGCACGGGCGCTCGGCGGTGTTCTTCGGCCGGATGGTGCCGATCGTGCGCAGCTTCATCTCCGTACCGGCGGGGGTCGTGCGCATGCCCCTCGCCCAGTTCGTCGTCTACTCCGCCGCGGGCAGCCTGATCTGGAACAGCGTGCTCATCGGCCTGGGCGTCGCGGCCGGCGACTTCGTGCAGCAGAACCTGCACTACCTGGACTACGCCGTCGTGGCCGCGGTCGCGC
>DATIMX010000071.1:0-3570 GCA_035474935.1 Geodermatophilus sp.
GAGCTGGACACCGAGGGCCGCGCGGCGCTGCTGGGCGAGATGACCGACGAGGTCGCCGCCGCCGTCCTGACCGACAACCACGCGCAGAACGCGACCCTCGCCGTCGAGGTGACCTCCGCGCGCAGCCTGCTCGACGCGCACACCCGGTTCCTGCGGGCACTGGAGCGCTCCGGCCGGCTGACCCGCAGCGTCGAGTTCCTCCCCGACGACCGGCAGCTGGCCGAGCGCCGCCGCGACGGGCAGGCGCTGACCGGCCCGGAGCTCTCGGTGCTGCTGGCCTACGCCAAGCTCGAGACCGGGGACGCGGTCCTGGCCTCGGACCTGCCCGACGACCGGGCGCTGGAGGAGCTGCTCGTCGGCTACTTCCCGGCCGAGCTGCGCCGCCGCTTCCCCGCGGCGGTCTCCGGGCACCCGCTGCGCCGGGAGATCGCGGCGACCGCGCTGACCAACCGCGCGGTCAACGTGGCCGGGGTGACCGGGCTGTTCCGGCTGTCCGAGGAGACCGGGGTCCCGCTGGCCGGGGTGGTGCGGGCGCACGCGGTCGCGCGGGCGGTGTTCGAGGTGGACCGGCTGTGGGACGCCGTCCGCCCGCTGGACAACCGGGTGCCCGCGACCACCCAGGTGGAGCTGCGCACCGAGGCGACCCGGCTGGCCGAGCGGGCGGCGCGCTGGCTGCTGCGGCTGCCGGAGCTCACCGCGGCGGAGCCCGCCCCGCTGGGCGACCTGACCGACCGCTTCGCCGCCCCGGTGGCCGCGGTGCGCGCCGGGCTGCCGTCGTGGCTGCTGGGCGCCGAGGCGGCCGCGTTCGCCGAGCGGACCGACCGGCTGCGGCGGACCGGGGTGCCCGAGCCGCTGGCCGCGGAGGTGGCCGCGGCGCCCCTGCTGCCGGCCGCGCTGGACCTGGCGGTCGTCGCCGAGCGCACCGGCGCCCCGATCGGGCTGGCCGGGCAGGTGCACCAGGCGGTGGCCGAGCGGCTGGCGCTGGTGCCGCTGCGCGAGCTGGTCGTCGCGCTGCCCCGCGACCGCCGCTGGCCGGCGATGGCCCGCGCCTCGCTGCGCGACGACCTGGCCGGCGAGCAGGCCGCGCTGACCGCCGAGGTGCTCGGCGGACGCTCGGCCGACGCCGAGGACGCCGGCGAGCTGGTGGCGCGCTGGGTCGAGGGCTGGGACGGCTCCCAGCAGCGGGCGGCCGCGCAGCTGGTCGACATCGCCGCGGGGGACCGGCAGGAGCTGGCCGAGCTGCTGGTCGCCGTCCGGACCCTGCGCGGCCTGCACCGCCGCGGCTGAGAGAAGGACCCTCCTACCCCCACCCCTCGCTGTCGCTCGGGCGGGGGGACCGATGAGTTCGGGGGCCGGCGGCGGTCGGACCAGCGTGACGGACGGATGGCAGGCGGTGGCGGCGGAGCGGGCCGCGCTGGTGGCGGACCTGGAGTGGCTCGGCGTCGGCGCCTGGCGGACACCGTCGCTGTGCGACGGGCTCAGCGTGGAGGAGGTCGTCGCCCACCTGACCGCAGGGGCGAGCTCGGGTCCGATCCGGTGGCTGACCGGCCTCGCGCGGTGCCGCTTCGACGTCGACCGGATGGTGGACATGCGCCTGCGTGAGCAGCTGGGCAGCTCCCCGGACGAGACGCTGGCGTGCTTCCGCAGCGTCGTCGCCAGCAGGACGGCCCCGACGAGCAAGCACGTCGACGGGTGGCTCGGGGAGGTCGTCGTGCACGGGGAGGACGTGCGTCGTCCCCTCGGGATCCGGCACGCGTACTCCACCGACGCCCTGGACCGGGTGGCGCGGTTCTACGCCGCTCGCGACTTCACGGTCCCGTCGAAGCGGCGGACGGCGGGGCTGCGGCTCGAGGCCTCCGACGGGCCGTTCACCGTGGGGGAGGGGCCGCTGGTGCGGGGGCGCACCGTCGACCTGGTGCTCGCCATGGCCGGCCGGCCCGTCGCACTCGAACACCTCGAGGGGCCGGGGCTGCCGACGTTCGCGGCCCGGGTGGCCGCGCCGTCGGGTCGAGCGCCGTCTACGGCTGTCTAGCGCCTGGCCGAGAGAACCGCAGACTCTGGTCGAGCGGCCGCGGTCGAGGCTCGTCTACGGCTCTCTGGTGTCCCCGCCAGAGAGCCGTAGACGGCGTCAGAGGGGCGGACGGCGCTCGCCGAAGCGGGTCGCCTGCTCGAAGGCGTGCCCCACCTCCAGCACCCGCCGATCGGCCCGCGGCGGCGCGACGACCTGCAGGCCCACGGCCAGGCCGTCCGGGGTGAACCCGCCGGGCACCGAGAGCGCGGGGCAGCCGGTCGGCGTGATGAGCGTGCAGGAGCGCATCCAGGCCAGGTAGTCCTCCAGCGGCTCCCCGTCGATCTCGGTCGGGTACTCCAGTTCCACCGGGAAGGGCAGCACCTGCGTCGTCGGCGCCAGCAGGACGTCGTAGCGGTCGAAGAAGCCGACCACGCGCTCGTAGAGGGCCGTGTGGGCGATCTCGGCGCGGGCGATGTCGGCGCCGGTCAGCTTCGCGCCCTGGGCGGCGTTCCAGCGGATCGACTCCTTGAGCCGGTCCGGGTGCTGCCGGGCCAGGTCGCTGAACGTCGCGTCGAACACCCAGGCCCGCAGCGTGCCGAAGACGTCGTCGGCCCCGGAGAGGTCGGGGCAGTCCGCCTCCACGGTGGCGCCCAGCTCCTCGAACACCCCCACGCTCCGCGACAGCACCGCGGTGATCGCCGGGTCCACGCGCACCCGGCCGCCCAGGTCCGGCGCCCACGCCACCCGCAGCCCGTCGAGGCGCTCGGGCAGCGGCGCGGCGAAGGGGGCGCCGGGGTCGTCGAGGGAGATCGGCACGCGGCGGTCCGGCCCGGCCATCGCGGAGAGCACCAGCGCGACGTCGGCCACGGTCCGACCCATCGGCCCCTGCACCGACAGCTGCGACCAGCCCATCGCCGCCGGCCAGGTCGGCACCCGGCCCGGCGTGGGCCGCAGCCCGACGACGTTGCAGAACGCCGCCGGGTTGCGCAGCGAGCCGCCGAAGTCGCTGCCGTCGGCGACCGGCACGAACCCCGCCGCCAGCGCCGCGGCGGCGCCGCCGCTCGAGCCGCCGGCCGACAGCCCGTGCCGGTACGGGTTGTGGGTGACGCCGAACAGCGGGTTGAACGTGTGCGAGCCGGCCGCGAACTCCGGCACGTTGGTCTTGCCGATGCGCACCGTCCCGGCCGCGCGCAGCCGGGCGACCACCAGCTCGTCGTCCGCCGGCACGGTGTCGGCCAGCGGTGAGCCCCAGGTGGTGCGCATGCCACCCGTGGCATGGGTGTCCTTGTGCGCCACCGGCAGCCCGTGCAGCGGGCCGACGTCCTCGCCGGCGGCCAGCGCGGCGTCGGCGGCGTCGGCGGCGGCCCGGGCGCCCTCGGCATCCAGCGTGACCACCGCGTTGACCCGGCCGTCGAGCTCGTCGATGCGCGCCAGGCAGGCGTCGGTCAGCTCACGCGCGGACAACTGCCGGGAGCGGATCAGCGCGGCCAGCTCGGTCGCCGGCCGGAGGCACAGGTCCATCACACCGTCGTCCGACCGGATGACACCGCGGTCACGTG
>DATIMX010000072.1:0-6732 GCA_035474935.1 Geodermatophilus sp.
GCGGCCACCCGGCCTCCCTCGGCCCGGCCGGCGACCTCCTTCTGCACCGCGCCCATGACCCGGCCCATGTCCTTCATGCCGCTGGCGCCGGTGCGGGTGACGACGTCGGCGACCAGCGCGGCGAGGTCGGCGTCCTCCAGCTGCGCGGGGAGGTAGGCGGCGACCACGTCGCCCTCCGCCCGCTCCCGGTCGGCCTGCTCGGTGCGGCCGGCGGTGGCGAAGGCGTCGGCGGCCTCCCGGCGCTTCTTGGCCTCGCGGCGCAGCACTGCCTGCACCTCGTCGTCGCTGAGCTCGCGGGCCTCCTTGCCCGCCACCTCCTCCGCGCTGACCGCGGCGAGCACCATCCGCAGCGTGGCGGTGCGCAGCTCGTCGCGGGACTTCATGGCGGTGGTCAGGTCGGCGCGCAGCTGCTCCTTGAGATCGGACACGGGCTCCAGCCTCGCACGGCGCTCCGGGACGGCGCGCTGCGTAACCTGGGCTGCCGTGCGCGCGACCACAGCCCTCCCCGCCGCCGTCCTCGGGTCCGCGACCGCGGGGATCGCCTACGCCTCCCTCTACGAGCGCAACCGCTGGACGCTGCGCCGCTTCGAGGTCCCGGTCCTGGCGCCCGGATCGGCGCCGCTGCGGGTGCTGCACCTGTCCGACCTGCACATGACCGCCGGGCAGCGGTCCAAGCAGGAGTGGGTGGCCTCGCTGGCGGAGCTGCAGCCGGACCTGGTGGTCGACACCGGGGACAACCTGGCCGGCCACGACGCGGTGCCCGGGACGCTGCGCGCGCTCGGGCCGCTGCTGGACCTGCCCGGCGCCTTCGTCATGGCGAGCAACGACTACTACGCGCCGCGGCCGAAGAACCCGCTGAAGTACTTCACGCGGGACCACGTGCGGGTGCACGGTGACGAGCTGCCCTGGCGGGACCTGCGGGACGCGCTCGCCGCCCGGGGCTGGATCGACCTCACCAACGCGCGCGGCGAGCTCACGGTCGCCGGACGGCGGATCGCCTTCGCCGGCGTCGACGACTCGCACCTGGGCCGGGACCGCTACGACCTCGTCGCCGGCCCCGCCGACCCGACCGCGGACCTGCGCATCGGGCTGGCCCACTCCCCCGAGCCGCGGGTGCTCGACCGCTTCGCCGCCGACGGCTCCGACCTGCTGCTGTGCGGCCACACCCACGGCGGCCAGCTGCGGGTGCCCTTCTACGGCGCGCTGGTGACCAACTGCGGCATCGACCGCGCCCGGGTCCGCTGGGTGCACCGCTGGGCCGAGCCGTCGGCGAGCAACCCGCACGGCACCTGGCTGCACGTCTCCGCGGGCCTGGGCACCAGCCCCTACGCGCCGTACCGCTTCGCCTGCCCGCCGGAGGCGACGCTGCTCACCCTCACCGCCCGCCAGGGCTGAGGAAGGACCCCTCTGCCCCCCGGCCTCGGCCCCCTCTCGGGGCCCGCCCGAGCCTGCGAGGGGTGGGGAGGAGGGGGTCCTTCCCCCTGCACAGGGGCCGCGGAGAGCAGGACGGTACAGTGGTCGGCGCACCTCGGGGTGTGGCGCAGCTTGGTAGCGCGCGTCGTTCGGGACGACGAGGTCGCAGGTTCAAATCCTGTCACCCCGACACTGCTCAGGGGCCGCCGCGAGGCGGCCCCTGAGTCGTTCCGGGCTCGGCACGCCACACCCCTGTGGGTTGACCCGACTCCCATCCGGGCACCGGGCCACCCGATGACCGAGTGGTTGCTCCTCCTCGCCGCCGTGCTGCTCACGGCACTGACCGGTTTCTTCGTGGCCGCCGAGTTCTCCCTGACCACGGTCGACCGCGGGCGGGCCGAGCAGGCCGCGGCGTCCGGGGACCGCCGGGCCGGCGGTGTGGTCGCGGCACTGCGCACCCTGTCCACCCAGCTCTCCGCCGCCCAGCTGGGCATCACGATCACCACGCTGGTCGTCGGCTACCTCGCCGAGCCCGCGCTGGGCCAGCTGCTGCGCGGGCCGCTGGAGGCGGCCGGCCTGCCCTCCGGGTGGGTCACCGGCCTCTCGTACGGCCTGGCGCTGGCCCTGGCCACCACGCTGCAGATGCTGCTCGGCGAGCTGGGGCCGAAGAACCTGGCCATCGCCCGCCCGCTGCCGGTCGCCGCCGCGGTGGCCCCCGGGATGCGCGCCTTCACCCGGGTCACCGGCGTCGCCGTGCACGGGCTGCAGGCCCTGGCCAACGCCATCGTCCGGAGGCTGGGCTTCGAGCCGCGCGAGGAGCTGGAGTCCGCGCGCGGCGCCGACGAACTGGCCGCGGTGGCCCGCCGGTCGGCCGAGGAGGGCGACCTCTCCCCGCGGGCGGCCCGGCTGCTGGAGCGCTCGCTGGCGCTGCGCGACAAGGTCGCCGCCGACGTGATGACCCCGCGCACGCAGATGTGGGCGCTGCACGCCGACGCCACCGCGGCCGACGTCATCGCCGCCGCCGTCGCCTCGGGCAGCTCCCGCTTCCCGCTCTACGGCGCCGGCCTCGACGAGGTCACCGGGCTGGTGCACGTCAAGCACGCCGTCGCCGTCCCCGAGGACCGGCGGGACGCCGTCCCGGCCGAGGAGCTGGCCGCGCCGATCCTCACCGTCCCCTCGCTGCTGCGGGTCGAGCGGCTGCTGGACCTGCTGCGCGAGGAGGGCCTGCAGATGGCCCTGGTCGTCGACGAGTGGGGCGCCACGCACGGCGTCGTGACGCTGGAGGACATCGTGGAGGAGGTCGTCGGCGAGATCGCCGACGAGACCGACCGCCCGCTGCGGCTGCTGCGCCGGGTCGACGAGCGGACCTGGCTGCTGTCGGGCCTGCTGCGCCCCGACGAGGTCCGCGAGCGCACCGGTGTCCCGGTGCCCGAGGGCCGCTACGAGACGCTGGGCGGCTACCTCGCCGAGCAGCTGCAGCGGCTGCCCGAGGTCGGGGACACGGTGCCCGTCGAGAGCGGGGAGCTGACCGTGGAGACCCTCGAGGGACGGCGGGTGGCCCGGGTGCGGGCCCGCATGCGCGAGGGGTACGCGTCGGGGGCGACCGCCGTCCGGCTCGTCGAGACCCAGGAGCCCGCGGCGTGACCGACGTCCTCAGCCTGCTGGTGCTCGTCGCGCTGCTGCTGGGCAACGCCTTCTTCGTGGCCGCGGAGTTCGCGCTGGTCACCGCCCGGCCCGACCAGCTGGAGCCGAAGGCGGCCGCCGGCTCGACGCGGGCCCGGAAGACCATCCGGGCCATGCGCAACGTGTCGTCGATGATGGCCGGCGCCCAGCTGGGCATCACGCTGTGCTCGCTGGGCCTCGGCGCGGTCGGCGAGCCCGCGGTGGCGCACCTGATCGAGGCGCCGATGGCCGCGCTCGGCGTCCCCGAGGGACTGCTGCACCCGATCGCCCTGGTCATCGCGCTCTCGCTGGTGACCGTGCTGCACATGGTGCTCGGCGAGATGGTGCCCAAGAACATCACGATCGCCGGGCCCGACCGCGCCGCGCTGCTGCTCGGCCCGCCGCTGGCGGCGTTCGTCCGGCTGCTGGGGCCGGTGATCCGGCTGTTCAACGCCGCGGCGAACGGGCTGGTCCGGCTGGCCGGCGTGCAGCCCACCGACGAGGTGGCGGCCAGCTTCGACGAGGCCGAGATCCGCTCGATGATCAACCAGTCGCGGCGGGAGGGTCGGCTGGGCAGTGAGGTCGGCGAGCTGGCCGCCGGGGCGCTCACCTTCGACCGCGACGAGCTGGACTCGGTGCTGCTCCCCCTCGAGCGGCTGGTCACCGTGCCGCGTTCGACGACGCCCCGGCAGCTGGAGGCGGTCGTCGCCGAGCACGGCTTCAGCCGCTACCCGGTCCGGGACGACGACGGCGCGCTGCTCGGCTACGTGCACGTCAAGGACGTGCTCGGGGTGGACGCCGCGGCCCGCGACCTGCCGATCGCCGACGAGCACGTCATCGGCCTCATCCCGCTGCAGCCCGGCGCGGCCCTGCCCGACGTGCTGGCGGCGATGCGGGACTCCGGCGCGCACCTGGGCCGGGTGGTGGAGGGTGAGCGCACCCTCGGCCTGGTCGCGCTGGAGGACGTGCTGGAGCGGCTGATCGGCGACATCCGCGACGCGGCCGCGGAGACCTCCCGCCGGCTCGAGGACCCCGCCCGGAGCGGGGCCGGGGCCGGGGGAGGATGAGCCGGTGAGCTCCGAGCCGACCGCCCTCTCCCCCGAGGTCACCGCCCGCTGGCAGGCCCGCTTCCGCGCGCCCCGGGTGAGCCTGCCCGACTGGGCGCTGGAGGCCCCGCACCGCAACCTGTACGCCTCCGACGTCAGCGGCGTCGTCGAGCAGTACGCGTGGGACCGCACCACCGACGCCCACCGGCAGGCGACCGACCGGGCCAACGGCACGCTGATCGGCACGCTGAGCCCGGACGGCGAGACGATCTGGTGGTTCGCCGACACCGACGGCGACGAGTTCGGCGTCTGGATGACCCAGCCCTTCGCCGGTGGGGAGGACCGCGTCGCCGTCCCCGAGGTGGGGCCGGCCTACCCGGCCGGCCTGGAGGTCGGCCGCCGGGTCGTGGCGATCGGCCGCTCGACGGACGACGGCTCGGAGCTGTGGCTGGTGCCGTCCGGGGGCTCGCCGCGGGTGGTCTACCGGCACGAGGATCCGGCGTCGGTGGACGCGCTCACCCACGACGAGGACCTGCTGGTCATCTCGCACTCCGAGCACGGCGACCCGCGCTACCCGGCGCTGCGGGTGCTGCGCACCGACACCTCCACCGAGGACGCGCCCTCGGTGGTCGCCGAGAAGTGGGACGGCGAGGGCCGCGGCCTGCACGCGCTGGAGTTCGCTCCGCTGCCCGGCGACCGGCGGCTGCTGGTCGGCCACGAACGGCGCGGCCGCGAGGAGCTGCTGGTCTGGGACGTCGCCACCGACACCGAGACCGAGGTCGTGCTCGACCTGCCCGGCGACGTGACCGCCGGCTGGTACCCCGACGGCTCGGCGCTGCTGGTCGGCCACGACCACGCCGCGCGCAGCGAGCTGTACCGCTACGACCTGGCCAGCGGCGCGCTGGAGCGGCTGGACACGCCGCGCGGCGTCGTCCGCGGGGCCACCGCGCGCCCGGACGGCGCGGTGGAGCTGGCCTGGTCGAACTCCGAGCGTCCGCCGGTGGTCCGGCGGGCCGACGGGCCGGTCGTGCTGGCCGCTCCCGGGGAGGAGCCGCCGGCGGCCTACCCGGTGGAGGACCGCTGGGTGCCCGGCCCGGGCGGCGACATCCACGCCCTGGTGGTGCGCCCGGCGGGCCCGGCTCCGTACGCGGCGGCGTTCCTGGTGCACGGCGGGCCGGAGTCGGCGGACGACGACTCCTACCGCGCCCGCCGCGCGGCCTACGTGGACGCGGGGTACGCCGTGGTGCACGTGAACTACCGCGGGTCGACCGGTTACGGCAGCGCCTGGCGCGACGCGCTCACCGGCCGGCCGGGGCTCACCGAGCTCGAGGACGTCGCCGCCGTCTACGACGCGCTGGTCGAGGAGGGGTTCCTCGACCCGTCGCGGGCGCTCATCTCGGGCGGGTCGTGGGGCGGGTTCCTCACCCTGCTCGCCCTGGGGACGCAGCCGGAGCGCTGGGCCGCCGGGATCGCCGAGGTGCCGGTGGCCGACTACCTGGCCGCCTACGAGGACGAGATGGAGGGCCTGCGGGCCTACGACCGGGCGCTGTTCGGCGGCTCACCGGACGAGGTGCACGACGTCTACGTGCGCTCCTCGCCGATCACGTATGCCGAGCAGGTGGCCGCACCGGTGCTCGTCGTCGCCGGCGCCAACGACCCGCGCTGCCCGATCCGGCAGATCGACAACTACCTGGCGCGCCTGGAAGAGCTCGGCAAGCCGCACGAGGTGTACCGCTTCGACGCCGGCCACGGCTCGCTGGTCATCGAGGAGACCATCCGCCAGGTCGAGGTGGCGCTCGACTTCGCCCTGCGTCACGTCAAGCCGTGACGCTGTCGGCCTACCGGCCGCCACCGCGGCCGGGTGCCGTCCCCGGCCGAGCTGAGCCCACCCATCCGCCCGGCCGGGAGGCCTCCGGCCCCCGCGTCCGGGCGGATCCGGCTACCTGCGTCCCGCCGCGATCAACTCCGCGATCTGGACGGTGTTGAGCGCCGCGCCCTTGCGCAGGTTGTCGTTGCTGACGAACAGCGCCAGCCCGCGGTCGCCGTCGACCCCCGGGTCCTGCCGGATGCGGCCGACGTAACTCGGGTCGCGGCCGGCCGCCTGCAGCGGCGTGGGGACGGCGGTGAGCTCCACGCCGGGCGCGGTGGACAGCAGCTCGGTGGCCCGATCGACGGTCAGCGGCCGGGCGAACTCGACGTTGAGCGACAGCGAGTGCCCGGTGAAGACCGGCACGCGCACGCAGGTGCCCGACACCCGGAGGTCGGGGATGTCGAGGATCTTGCGGCTCTCGTTGCGGAGCTTCTGTTCCTCGTCGGTCTCGAACGTCCCGTCGTCGACCAGCGACCCGGCCAGCGGCAGCACGTTGAAGGCGATCGGCTTCACGTACTTCGCCGGCTCCGGGAAAGGGACCGCCGAGCCGTCGTGGGTGAGCTCCGCGGCCTTGTCGACGACCGCCTTGACCTGGGTGTCGAGCTCCTCGACGCCGGCCAGGCCGCTGCCGGAGACCGCCTGGTAGGTGCTGGCCACGAGGCGCACCAGCTGCGCCTCGTCGTGCAGCGGCTTGAGCACCGGCATCGCGGCCATCGTGGTGCAGTTCGGGTTGGCGATGAT
>DATIMX010000073.1:0-7526 GCA_035474935.1 Geodermatophilus sp.
CGCGCCCATCCAGCCGTAGACCGGCCAGGCGACGGTGGCGTCGAAGGTCAGCCCGACGACCGACGCCTGCTCCCCGAACAGCGGCCGGCAGGCCTGGGTGAGCGAGGCCATCGACCAGGTCGACACCTGGAACGCCGTCGCGGCGTGCTCCCAGGCGACTTCCGGGAAGCCCTCCCCCATCGCCTCCTGCGGCGCGAAGCCGATGGAGTGGACGACGCCGTCGAGGGTGTCGCCGACGTGCTCGCGGAGCCGGTCGGCCAGCGTCGCCAGGTGCTCGGTGTTGGTCACGTCGAGCTCGACGACCGCCGCCTCCTGCGGCAGCCGCTTGGCGATCCGCTGGCACAGCGACAGCGCCCGTCCGAAGTTGGACAGGACGACGGTGGCGCCCTGCTCCTGCGCGATGCGCGCGGTGGCGTAGGCGATCGAGGCCTCGGTGAGGACCCCGGTCACCAAGACGGTCTTGCCCGCCAGGATCCCCCCACCAGCGATGCCGCTCATCAGTGCCCCATTCCCAGTCCGCCGTCGACCGGGACGACCGCCCCGGTGATGTAGCCGGCCGCGTCGCTCGCCAGGAAGCGCACCACGCCGGCGATCTCCTCCGCCGCGGCGTACCGCCCCAGCGGCACCTGCCCGAGGATCTCCCGCTGCCGCTCCTCCGGCAGCGCGGCGGTCATGTCGGTCTGCACGAAGCCGGGGGCCACCACGTTGGCGGTGATGCCCCGGCTGCCCAGCTCACGGGCGATCGAGCGCGCGAGCCCGACGAGCCCGGCCTTGGACGCCGCGTAGTTGGTCTGCCCCGCCGAGCCCAGCAGCCCGACCACCGAGGAGACGAAGACCATCCGGCCGCTGCGCGCGCGCACCATCCGGGCCGCGGCCCGCTTGGACACCCGGTAGGCGGCGGTGAGGTTGGCGTCGAGGACGTCGGTGAAGTCCGCCTCCTTCATCCGCATCAGCAGCCCGTCCCGGGTGATGCCGGCGTTGCTCACCAGGACCTCGACCGGCCCCTGGTGCTCCTCGACCTGGGTGAAGGCGCGGTCGACCGCCTCGGCGTCGGTGACGTCGCACGGCACGCCGAACAGGCCCTCGGGGGCGCCGCTGCCCCGGTGGGTCACCGCCACCCGGTCGCCCTCCTCGGCGAACGCGCGGGCGATCGCCAGCCCGATGCCGCGGTTCCCGCCGGTCACGAGCACCGATCTCGCCACGTGCCACACCCCCTGCGCCGGTCGCTGACGTCCGGGTCCAGAACCTAGTCGGTGGGTGCAGGTCACACCCGGTGACGGCGGCCGGGCGGTGACGCCGGGGCCGGTCGGCTGGTTGAGTAGCGGGGCACGGCTCGGGTAGTGCGCGACCAATGAGGGCGGCACGGAATGGGGAGCCGGCCCCGGCGAGGACTGGATCCCACAGATGAGCAGCAACAGCACACGCAGGTTCACCAACACGGCGGTCCTGGCCGTCCAGACGGAGGACGCCACCCGGGTGGTCGGCTCCGACGACCTCGACGACGCGCTGGAGGGGACCTACCAGCGGGTGGGGCTGCGGCGCGGCCTGCTCGAGCGCCTCGCCGGCATCCGGGAGCGGCGCTGGTGGGCCGACGGCGTCACCTTCGTCGACGGGGCCGCCATGGCCGGCGCCAAGGCGATCAGCGAGAGCGGCGTCGACCCGGCGTCCATCGGCCTGATGGTCAACACCTCGGTGAGCCGCCGGTACCTCGAGCCCTCGACGGCGGTCGCGGTGCACCACGCGCTGGGCCTGCCGCGCTCGTGCCAGAACTTCGACGTGACGAACGCCTGCCTCGGCTTCGTCAACGGCATGGAGCTGGCGGCCGCCATGATCGACTCCGGCATGGTCGACCACGTCCTGGTCGTCAACGGCGAGGACTCCCGGCCGGTGCAGGAGCGCACCGTCGAGCGGCTGAACCTCCCGGACAGCACGTCCAAGGACGTGCTGGCGCAGTTCGCGACCCTGACCCTGGGCTCGGGTGCGGTCGCCATGGTCCTCGGGCGCGCCGACCAGCACCCGGAGGGGCACCGCCTGGTCGGGTCCGCGAGCCGGGCCGGCAGCGAGCACCACGAGCTGTGCACCGGCGACAACGACGAGATGCGGACCGACCTCAAGGGGCTGCTCGACGCCGGGCTCAGCCTGTCCGAGGACCTCTGGGCCGACGCCGCGGCGGACTTCGACTGGACCCGCGGCATGGACCGCTACGTCGTCCACCAGGTCTCCAAGGTCCACACGAAGGCCATGTGCGACCGGTTCTCGATCGACCCGGCCCTGGTGCCGACGACGTTCCCGACCCGGGGCAACCTCGGCCCGGCCTCGGTCCCCTTCACGCTGGCCGGCCAGCAGGACTCCCTCGTCGACGGCGACCGGGTGCTGCTCATGGGCATCGGCTCGGGCCTCAACGCCTCCTGCCTCGAGATCACCTGGTGAGGGCGGCCGACGAGACGCCCGCCCGGCCGGCACTCCCGGGACTGGACCCGGCCTGGTCCCGGCTCCTGACCGTCCCCGACGCCGACGGCGTGGAGCACTGCTGGCACGTCCTCGACAACGGCGTCCGGGAGCCGGTCGGCACGCTGCTGTGCGTCCACGGCAACCCCACCTGGTCCTACCTGTGGCGCCGGCTGCTGGCCGCCGCCCCGCCCGGCTGGCGGGTGGTCGCCCCCGACCAGCTCGGCATGGGGTGGTCCGACCGGCTGGCCGAGCCGCGGCTGCTGCGGCAGCGGGTGGCCGACCTCGGCGACCTCACCGCGGCCCTGGGCGTCACCGGCCCGGTGGTCACGGTCGGCCACGACTGGGGCGGGGTCATCTCCCTGGGCTGGGCACTCGAGCACCGCGACCAGCTGCGGGGCGTCGTCCTGGCCAACACGGCCGTCGCCATGCCCGAGGGTGACCTCGGGCCGGCCCTGATCCGGCTGGCCTCCGCCCCCGGCGTGCGCGCGGCGGTCACCGTGGGCACCCCGGTGTTCGTCCGGGCGACGACGGCGCTGTCCCGGCCGGCGCTGCCCGCCGACGTCCGGCGCGCCTTCGCCGAGCCCTACCGCTCGCCGACACGGCGACGGTCGGTCGGTGACTTCGTCGCCGACATCCCGTTCTCCCCCGGGCACCCGTCCCGCCCGGTGCAGGAGGCGATCGCCGAGGGCATCCGCGGTCTCGACGTCCCGGCGCTGCTGCTGTGGGGGCCCCGCGACCCGGTGTTCGGCGAGCGGTACCTGGCCGACCTGCGGGGCCGCCTGCCGCAGGCCCGGCTGCACCGCTACGAGGGCGCCTCCCACCTGCTCCCCGAGGACGCGCCGCAGTACGCCGGGGCCGTGGCGCAGTGGGTGGCCGACCTCGGCACCGGGGACCGCACGCCCGCGCGGCCGGTCCCCGCGACGACCGGTCGCCGGCTGTGGTCGGCCCTGGACGAGCGGGCGGACGACGACTCCCCCGCCGTCGTCGAGGTCGGCGGCGCGACGGTCGGCTGGGCGCAGCTGTCCCGGCGGGTGGCGCACCTGGCCGCCGGGCTCGCGGCGACCGGCGTCCGCCCGGGGCACCGCGTCGCCCTGTTGGTGGAGCCCTCGGCCGACCTCACCGCGACCGTCTACGCCGTGTGGCGGGCCGGGGGCGTCGTGGTCGTCGCGGACAAGGGCCTCGGGCTGGCCGGGATGCGCCGGGCGCTGCGCAGCGCCGCGGTCGACTCCGTCGTCGGCAGCCGGGCGGGTCTGGCCGCGGCGCGCCTCATGGGCCTGCCCGGCTCCCGCGTCGCCGCCGGTCCGGGAGGCCGGACGGCGCTGCGCGGCCTGGGTGCGCAGTACACGCTCGCCGACCTGGAGGCCCTCGGCCGGTCGGCACCGGCGCCCGCCGAACCGCCGCTGGACGCCGACTGCGCCGTGCTGTTCACCTCCGGGGCCACCGGACCGGCCAAGGGCGTCGTCTACACGCACCGCCAGGCGGCCGCCCAGCTCGAGCTCGTGCGGTCCACCTACGGCCTCACCGCCGACGACCGGTTCGTGGCGGCGTTCGCGCCGTTCGCGATCCTCGGGCCGGCGCTGGGCATCGGGTCGGCGGTGCCGGACGTCGACGTGACCGCCCCCGGCTCGCTGACCGCGGCGGCGCTGGCCGACGCCGCGGCCGCCGTCGACGCGACCGTGGTGTTCGCCTCCCCGGCGGCGCTGCGGCGCGTGGTCGCCACGGCGGCGGACCTCTCCCCGCAGCGGCGCACGGCCCTGGCCCGCGTCCGGCTGCTCATGTCCGCCGGCGCCCCCGTCCCGGCGTCCCTGCTGCGGTCGCTGCGGGCGGTGCTGCCCGCCGCCGACCCGCACACGCCCTACGGGATGACCGAGGTGCTGCCGGTCACCGACGTCTCGCTCGCCGAGATCGAGGCCGCCGGTACGGGCGACGGGGTGTGCGTGGGCCGGCCTCTGCCCGGCGTCGACGTGCGGGTCAGCCCGCTGTCCCCCGACGGGAAGGCCGACGGCGGGCTGACCGACCGCCCGGGCGTCCCCGGCGAGGTCTGCGTGCGGGCCGCGCACGTCAAGGACCGCTACGACGCCCTGTGGGCCCTGGAGCGGTCGACGTCCCGGGACCCCGGCTGGCACCGCACCGGCGACGTCGGGCACCTGGACGCCGACGGGCGGCTCTGGATCGAGGGGCGGCTCCAGCACGTGGTGACCACGGCCGCCGGGCCGGTGACGCCGGTCGGGATCGAGCAGCGCGTGGAGGCGGTCGACGGCGTGTCGGCCGCCGCGGCCGTCGGCGTGGGACCCGCCGGGGCGCAGGTCGTCGTGGTGGTCGTCGTGCCGTCCGGACGCCGGACCCGGCTCGGCGGCCGACCGGCGCTGGCCGGGACGGACCTCGCCGACGCCGTCCGCGCGGCCGCCGGCGTCGACGTCGCCGCGGTCCTGGTCACCTCCCGGCTGCCGGTGGACGTCCGGCACCAGTCGAAGGTGGACCGGGGCGAGGTCGCCCGCCGGGCCGCGCGGGTGCTGGCCGGCGCACGGGCCCCCCACCGACCGTGAGGGTGCTGGTCACCGGGGCGAGCGGGATGCTCGGCCGGGCCACGGCCACCGGCCTGGTCGAGCGCGGGGACGAGGTGACGGTGCTGCAGCGTCGTCCCTCCGGCCTGCCCTGCGCGGAGGTGCTGGGGGACGTCGCCGACGCGGCCGTCGTCGGGCGGGCCGCCCGGGGGCAGGACGCCGTGCTGCACCTGGCTGCGAAGGTCGACGTCACGGGGCCGTGGGCCGAGTACGCGCACGCCAACATCGCGGGCACCCGCGCTGTCCTCGACGCCTGCCGGGCCGCGGGCGTCGGCCGGCTGGTGCACGTCTCCTCCCCGTCGGTGGCGCACGCCGGGACGGCGCTCGCCGGGGTCGGCGCCGGACCCCCCGACCCAGCCCGTGCCCGCGGCCGCTACTCCCGCTCCAAGGCCGTGGCCGAGCTCGACGCGCTGGCCGCGGACTCCCCCGCGCTGGCCGTGCTGGCCGTCCGCCCCCACCTGGTGTGGGGCCCGGGCGACACCCAGCTCGTCGGCCGCATCGTCGAGCGGGCGCGGGCCGGGCGGCTGCCGGTGATCGGGTCGGGCGCGGCGCTCATCGACACGACCTACGTCGACAACGCCGCAGCGGCCCTGGTCGCCGCCGTGGACGCGTGCGGACCGGTGCACGGCGAGGCGCTGGTCGTCTCGAACGGGGAGCCCCGCCCGGTCGCCGAGGTGCTCGGCCGGCTGTGCCGGGCAGCCGGGGTCCCCGGGCCGCGCGGCCGGGTGCCGTTCGGTGCGGCCTGGGTGGCCGGCGCTGCCGCGGAGGGGGTCTGGGCGGCAACGCGCCGGCGGTCGGTCCCGCCGCTCACCCGCTTCCTGGCCGAGCAGCTGGCCACCGCCCACTGGTTCGACCAGCGGCGCACGCGGACCGCTCTGGGGTGGCGCCCGACCGTGCGCCTCGACGAGGGGTTTGCCCGCCTGCGCGCCTGGTACCTCGGGCACGACGCCGCGCTCGTCACCCCCTGACCGACGAGTTCCCGCAGGAGTCGGAGTCGAGACCCCCATGAGGACCCCGTCTGCCCTGTCCCCCGCCGAGGTCGACGCGGCGGTCGCCGCCGAGCGGCACCGCGTCGCCGACCTCGTGGCCGACCTTCCCGACGAGCAGTGGACGACGCCGTCGCTGTGCGCGGCCTGGACGGTGCGCGACGTCGTCGCCCACCTCACGGTCACGACGAGGATGACCGTGCCCCGGCTGGTGCGCGCGGCAGTGCGGGCCCGGGGCAGCTTCGACCGGATGGAGATCGACCTCGCGGCGCAGCGGGCCGCGGCGTACTCCACCGACGAACTGGTCGCGCAGCTGCGCGAGAGCGCCGGCTCCACGCGGCGGTTCCCGGGCAGCACCCCGAGGGACCCGCTCATGGACCTCGTCGTGCACGGTCAGGACATCGCCCGGCCCCTGGGCCGGCACTCCGTGTCGCCTCCCGACGTGGTGGCCGACTGCCTGGCCTACGTCGCCACGAACCGGTTCATGGGCGGTCCGCGGCGGCTGGCCGGGGTGCGACTGGTCTCGACCGACACCGGGTGGACCCTCGGCGACGGCGCCGAGCTGCGCGGGCCCGACATCGACCTGCTGCTGGTCGCCGCGGGACGACGCGCCGGGCTCGAGGCGCTGGAGGGTCCCGGGGTCGCGGTCGTGGGTGCGCGCCTGGGCTGAGGGTCGCTCGCCCGGCGGGGTCGGCCTGCGCTCCTCCTGCCACGATCCCCCGCATGCGACAGCGCGCGCTGGTCCGCCGTCCCGGCCCCCGGCTGGCCGACGGGCTGGTCACCCACATCGCCCGCACGCCCGTCGACGGCGAGCTGGCGCTGCGCCAGCGGCAGGGCTACGTCGACGCGCTGCAGGCGGAGGGCTGGGAGACGATCGAGGTGCCGGCCGCCGACGAGAGCCCCGACGCGGTCTTCGTGGAGGACACGGTCGTGGTCCACGGCGACCTCGCGGTGCTCTCCCGACCGGGTGCCGACGAGCGCAGGCCCGAGACGGCGGGCACCGAGCGGACGCTGGCGGACCTCGGCTACCGGATCGCCCGGATCGAGGCGCCCGGGACGCTCGACGGCGGTGACGTCCTCAGGCACGACGGCACCGTGTGGGTCGGGCTCGGGGAGCGCACGAACGAGGCCGGCGCGGCGCAGCTCGCGGCGCTGCTCGCTCCCCTGGGCGCGCACGTGGTGGGCGTCCCGGTCAGCCGCGTGCTGCACCTCAAGTCCGGCGTCACCGCGTTGCCGGACGGCACGGTGATCGGGTTCGAGCCGCTCGTCGACGACCCCGCCGCCTGGCCCGCGTTCCTCGCCGTCCCCGAGGAGGAGGGCTCGCACGTCGTCCTGCTCGACGGCGCCACGGTGCTGATGTCCTCGAGCGCGCCGGCCACCCGGGCGCTGCTGGAGGCGCGCGGCCTGCGGGTCGTCGCGGTGGACGTGACCGAGTTCGAGAAGCTCGAGGGCTGCGTGACCTGCCTGTCCGTCCGGCTGCGCGGCTGACCGCGACGGTCCCCCGGCGTCCCGGCCTCGTGCTCAG
>DATIMX010000074.1:0-5482 GCA_035474935.1 Geodermatophilus sp.
CCCACATCCAGCCAGCGACTCCCGGCCGGGACGTCGAGCCAGACGGCGAACCGTCGCGCGACCAGCCTGCTCCAGCGACCGACGTAGGCCTCGTAGGCGGCGGCTGCGCGCCACGGGTCCGGCTCGTCCACGACCCACCTCCCCCGACGGGGACGTCGTCCACGGCGGATGCTCGTGCGGCCACGGCGGCAGGTCAACGGGCGGTGGAGCGCGGGGAGCCGGACCGCGGAGATGCGATGATCGGAGCCCGAGCGCCCGTAGCTCAGCGGATAGAGCAGGTGCCTTCTAAGCACTTGGTCGCAGGTTCGATCCCTGCCGGGCGCGCTCTGCGACGCCGGCCTCAGCACACCGAGGTCTAGCAGGGCCCTCGGCTGCCTGCCGGGACGTCCGAAGTAGACGCCTGAGGTGCCGACGCCTGCGCTGCAGGTGCACCCGCCGGCACCGCGTTCAGCACGACGGTCCCCTCGTACGTCGTCTCGACCTCGCCGTCCACCACGACGTCGTGCATCGTGACGAGTCCTCGCGCGCCCTGGAAGTCGTCACTTCCGCCCGTGATCGGGTGTGTGCAGTTGCCCTCGATCAGCGCACCCGTGGACGGATCGAACGTCGCCCAGTAGACGTAGTCGAACAGCAGTTCCCCGGACGGCTCGCTGCCGCCGCATGCTCCGTCGAGGTCCACGTCGACGCAGCCCACGAACCGCTCGCTGCCCGTTCCGACCACGAAGGAGTCGGACTCGTACAGCGGATCGAACGTGAGGATCCAGAAGTCGCCGAGCAGCCCGCCGAGACTGTCGTACAGGTTCTCGCTGACCTGGATCTGCGTACCTTCGACGTGCAGCGTCGTCGGCTCCTCGGTCGCGGCAGTCGCCGAGGCCGCGCTCGCCATCAGCGTGCCGGCGACGACGGATCCGACCAGTGCGGTTCTCCGCGCAGTGGCGAGCATGCGATCGACCTCCTGAGATCGGACGCAGCCTCAGGCTGCGCCACGGTGCCCACCTCGGTCGGCGGCGCGGCCCTCCGTCGCGAGCCCTTCCGGTCGCGCTCGCGCCGCGGTCGACTCCTCCGGTGTCGACCCCCATCGGAGCGTGGTGGGTTCCCGGGCACCAGAGCCCAACGGACCAGGCTCCACCGGCTCGTCCCCGGGCGACCGGACGAGCCGCAGCCGCGCTGCTCCGGCTGCGGCCCGTCCGGACGATGTTCCCCGGTCAGCGACCGCGCTGGTCCGGGTGCACCCAGCCGATGGCCGGGGCGACGTGGCGGGCGATCGTCTCCAGCAGCCGGGCGTTGTACTCGACGCCGAGCATGTTGGGCACGGTCAGCAGCAGGGTGTCGGCCTCGCGGACGGCGGCGTCCTTGGCCAGCTCCTCGGCCAGCTGGTCGGGCTCGCCGACGTAGCTCTTGCCGAAGCGGGCCCGCACGCCCTCGAGCAGGCCCACCTGGTCCTCCCCCGAGCGCTCGCCGAAGTACTGCCGGTCGAGGTCGCTGGTGATCGGCATCACGCTGCGGCTCACCGACACCCGCGGTGTCCGCTCCCAACCGGCCTCGGCCCAGGCGGCGCGGTAGCGGGCGATCTGGTCGGCCTGCAGCTCGTCGAAGGGGACGCCGGTGTCCTCGCTGAGCAGCGTGGAGCTCATCAGGTTCAGCCCCTGGCGCGCGGCCCACTCCCCCGTCGCCCGGGTGCCCGCACCCCACCAGATGCGCTCGGCCAGACCCGGCGACTGCGGCTGGACCGCCAGCTTGCCGGGCATGCCGCCGGTCATCCGCGGGTCGGCGTCCACCAGCCGCTCACCCCGGACCGCCGCGAGGAACAGCGCGGTCTTGTGCCGGGCGAGGTCGGCGTCCGTCGAGCCCTCCGGCGGCACGTAGCCGAAGGCCTCGGAGCCGCGCAGCGCCGTCTCGGGTGACCCCCGGCTGACGCCCAGCTGCAGCCGGCCGTCGCTGAGCAGGTCGGTCGCCGCCGCCTCCTCGGCCATGTACAGCGGGTTCTCGTAGCGCATGTCGACCACACCGGTGCCGACCTCGATCCGGCGGGTGCGCGCGGCCATGGCGGCCAGCAGCGGGAACGGGGAGGCCAGCTGCCGGGCGAAGTGGTGCACCCGCACGTAGGCGCCGTCGAGCCCGACCTCCTCGGCCGCGACCGCCAGCTCCACGCTCTGCACGAGCGCGTCCCGCCCGGTCCGCACCTGCGAGCCCGGGATCGGCTGCCAGTGCCCGAAGGACAGGAACCCGATCCGCTTCTCCATCACCCTCACCTCTCGTCGCTCTGCTGCGGTCGAGCACCAGGAACCCCGCGGCTGTTCCCGACGGCGGGCGACCCCACCCCGGCAGGGATCCCCCAGGCACCCCAGCAGCCCCACCTGCCGCACCGTCCACGTGATGTCACGTTGTGTGACCGATCGACCACGACTCTCCGTCGACAGGTTCCCGGCCTGGAGGGATCCGGTCCCGCAGGCTGTCCGGGTGAACCTGAGCGCCCCCGACGTGTCGCGTCCCCAGGAGGGGACCGCCGGCGCCGCCGCCGGCTCGAGGCTCCGCGCGATCGACACCCTGCTGGCCGACCGCGGACAACTGTTCCGCGCCCTGTTCGTCGCCGCGCCCATCCCCAAGGCCCTCGTCGACCTCGACGGCCACCTGCTCGTCGTCAACGACGCGCTGTGCGCCATGACCGGCCGCACGCCCGAGGACATGGTCGGCCGGCACGTCGACCTGCTCGCCCACCCCGACGAGGCGCCGGTGCCCGACCGCGGCGACGGCCCGCTGGACCCGTGGCTGCGCGTCGACGGCGAACGCCGGCTGCGCCGCGCCGACGGCGCGGAGCTGTGGGCCACCCAGTCGCACGAGGTCGTCCACACCAGCGCGGGGACGCCGCAGTTCGTCGTCCTCTCGCTGGTCGACGTCACCGACCGCCGCCGCGCCGAGGAGGACCTGGTCCGGCGGGCCTTCACCGACCCGCTGACCGGCCTGCCCAACCGGCGGGCGCTCAACGACCGGCTCAACCACGCCCTCGCGCTGTCCCGCCGCCGTGGGCTGCAGGTCGGGCTGGTCCACCTCAACCTCGACCGGTTCCAGGCGGTCAACGACGTCCTCGGCAACGAGGCCGGCGACCAGCTGCTCATCCAGGTCGCCGAGCGGCTGCGCTGGAGCACCCGCGTCGAGGACACCGCCGTCCGGCTGGGCGGCGACGAGTTCCTCATCCTCGCCGAGGACGTCGAGGACCTCGACGGGCTGCGCACGATGGCCGACCGGCTGCTCGGCGTGCTCGACGACCCCTTCCTCATCGGCAAGCGCGAGATCGTGCTCTCGGCCAGCGTGGGCCTGACCCTGGGCTCCGACGTCGCCCCCGACGACCTGCTGCGCCAGGCGCACGCCGCGCTCGCCCGCGCCAAGGCCGACGGCAGCCGCGCCCGCATCGAGGTGCACGACGGCGGCCTGTCCGACAGCGAGGTCGACCAGCTGCAGCTGGAGGCCGACCTGCGCAACGCGCTGGAGTCCGACGAGCTGCGGCTCTTCTACCAGCCGATCGTGTCGCTGGCCGACGAGACGCTGCTGGGCTACGAGGCGCTCATCCGCTGGCAGCACCCCACCCGCGGGCTGCTGCCGCCGGGGGCCTTCCTCGCCGCCGCCGAGGACAACCGGCTCACCTCCCGGCTGGGCGCCTGGGTGCTCCGCCAGGCCTGCTTCGACGCCGCCGGCTGGCCGGCCGGCCTGCGCGTGCACGTCAACATCTCCGCCCGCCACCTCGCCGAGCCCGGCTTCCCCGAGCTGGTCACCGACGCGCTGGCCGAGTCCGGCCTGCCGCCGGAGCGGCTGGAGCTGGAGATCACCGAGTCGACGGCGCTGTTCGCCGCCGACGCCACGCTGCAGGCGGTCTCGGAGGTGACCGACGCCGGCGTCACCCTGGCGCTGGACGACTTCGGGACCGGCTACTCGGCGATCACCGCGCTGCACCGGCTGCCGATCCACACCGTGAAGATCGACCGGTCCTTCGTCGCCGACGTGGTCACCGAGCCCTCGACCGCGGCGCTGGTCCAGGGCCTGGTCCAGCTGGGCCTCGGCATGGGCCTGCAGGTCATCGCCGAGGGCATCGAGGACCTCGACCAGGCCGACTGGCTGCGCGAGCACGGCTGCGAGATGGCGCAGGGCTACACCACTGAACTGCTGCTATCTTCTCGCAAGTGACCCCCCGAGCCGTGATCTACCTCCGCCAGTCCAAGGACCATGAAGGCACCGGACTAGCCGTGGAGCGCCAGCTAGAAGATTGCCGCAGCCTCGTCGAACGCCGCGGCTGGGAGGTCACTCGCGTCATCACAGACAACGACGTGTCCGCGTCCTCCACCAAGGTGCGCCCCGGCTACCGGGAGCTGCTCGCACAGATCGACGCCAAGGGCTGCGACGTGGTGGTGGCCTGGGCCCCCGATCGCCTCCTGCGCCGGCCCATCGAGATGGAAGACCTGATCGACCGCACGGAGCGCACCGGCGTGAAGATCGTGACCTGCCAGAACGACATGGACCTGGAGAGCCCCGCCGGCCGCCTCGCCGCCCGCATGTTTGCCGTCGTCGCCCGCAGTGAGGTGGAGAACAGAGAACAAGAGCCTGCGGCAGAAGCGCCAGGCCCGGCAGGCCGCGGAGAAGGGGCTGCCCCCAGCGCGCCGCTGCTTCGGCTACGAGCAGGGCGGCATGGTAGTGAACGAGGCGGAGGCCGCCGTGGTCCGGGGGGCGTACGCGCGGGTCCTGCGTGGTGAGTCTCTGGTCAGCATCGTTCGTGCGATGCACGCGGCCGGGCTCCCCACCACCAGGGGCTATCCGTGGGACCGGACGACGGTGCGCAACCTGATCCTGAACCCCCGGTACATCGCCGTCCGCTATCACCGCGGGGAGGAGGTCGGGCCCGGCACCTGGCCGGCCATCATCCCGGAGGACGACTGGCGCAAGGCCGTGGCCCTGCTGACGGACCCGGCCCGCAAGTCCAACCACGGAGGGACCGCGCGCAAGTGGATCGGCGGGAGCCTGTTCCTGTGCGGCCGGTGCGGCACGGACGTGCGCGTGGGATACCGCCGCAACAACGTCCGCATCTACGTGTGCCGGGCCTCCGACCACCTGGCCCGCGTAGCGCAGCCCGTGGATGAACTGGTCGCCGCAGTCATGGAGGCGCGCCTGGCCCTACCCGACGTGGCCGCGCTGCTGGACGAAGGGGACGAGGAGATGGCCGCGCTCCGGGCTGACGCCGCAGCCATCAGCGCCAAGATCGCGCGCGCGGTCCGCGATTACGACGACGAGCTGATCGACGCCCAGACCCTGCGCACCGTGAAGGGCCGGCGCACCGCGGAGCTGGAGGCCGTGCAGCGCCGCATAGCCGCAGCCGCCCGCACCTCCACTCTGTCCTCCCTGGCCGCCTCCGGAGACCGCGTGGCCGCCTGGAGAGCCCTGGACCTGTCCGCGCGCCGCACCGTGATAGACGCCCTGATGACCGTCACCCTGCTGC
>DATIMX010000075.1:0-4604 GCA_035474935.1 Geodermatophilus sp.
AGTCGTGAGCGCCCCGCTGCGGGTCGCGCTGCTGGGCTGCGGCACCGTCGGGAGCGCCGTGCTGCGGCTGCTGGAGGAGCAGGCGGGCGACCTCGCCGCCCGCATCGGCCGGCCGGTCGAGGTCGCCGGCGTCGCGGTCCGTCGTCCCGACCGGTACCCCGACGTCCCGGCGCACCTGCTCACCACCGACGCGCACGGGCTGGTGACCCGGGACGACGTCGACCTGGTCGTCGAGGTCATCGGCGGCATCGAGCCGGTGCGCTCGCTGCTGCTGGCCGCCTTCGAGGCGGGCAAGTCGGTGGTCAGCGCCAACAAGGCGCTGCTGGCCGACGACGGCGTCGAGCTGCACGCGGCCGCGGCCAAGGCCGGCGTCGACCTGTACTACGAGGCCGCCGTGGCCGGGGCGATCCCGCTGCTGCGCCCGCTGCGCGAGTCGCTGGCCGGTGACCAGCTGCGCCGGGTGGTGGGCATCGTCAACGGCACGACCAACTACATCCTGTCGCGGATGGCCGAGACCGGGCACGGCTTCACCGAGGCGCTGGCCGAGGCGACCGAGCTGGGGTACGCCGAGGCCGACCCGACCGCCGACGTCGACGGCTTCGACGCCGCAGCCAAGGCCGCGATCCTCGCCTCGCTCGCCTTCCACACCCCGGTCTCGGCCGCGGACGTGTACCGCGAGGGCATCTCCGCGGTCACCGCGACCGACGTCGCCCGCGCCGCGGAGATCGGCTGCACCGTCAAGCTGCTGGCCATCTGCGAGCGCGTGCTGGCCGACGGCGGGGACTCCGTCGCCGTCCGCGTGCACCCGGCGATGATCCCGACGACGCACCCGCTGGCCTCCGTCGGCGGGGCGTTCAACGCCGTCTTCGTCGAGGCCGAGGCCGCCGGGCAGCTGATGTTCTACGGCCAGGGCGCCGGCGGGGACGCGACGGCCAGCGCCGTGCTCGGCGACCTGGTCGCCGTCGCGCGCAACCGGGTCGCCGGGGTCGCCGGTCCGGGCGTCACCACCTACGCGGGGCTGCCCGCGCGGCCGATCGCCGAGACCCCGACCCGGTACCACGTCAGCCTCGACGTGGCCGACAAGCCGGGCGTGCTCGCGACGGTGGCGCAGGAGTTCGCCCGCCACGGGGTGAGCATCGCGACCGTGCGCCAGGACGGGCACGGGGACGCCGCGACGCTGGTCCTCGTGACGCACAGCGCCCCGGACGCCGCCCTGTCGGCGACGGTGACCGCGCTCCGGGGGATGCCCGCGGTGCGCGGCGTCACGAGCATCCTGCGTGTGGAAGGACTGTCATGACGACGCAGCTGCCCGTCCGGGGCACCGTCTCACCGCTGTGGCCCGGCCTCATCGAGGCCTACCGCTCGCGGCTGCCGGTCAGCGACAGCACCCCGGTGATCACCCTCCAGGAGGGCGCGACCCCGCTGGTGCCGGCGCAGGAGCTGTCCCGCCGCACCGGCTGCGACGTCTACCTCAAGGTCGAGGGCGCCAACCCGACCGGGTCGTTCAAGGACCGCGGGATGACCATGGCCATCACCAAGGCCAAGGAGGAGGGCGCGCAGGCGGTCATCTGCGCCTCCACCGGCAACACCAGCGCCAGCGCCGCCGCCTACGCCGCGCGCGCCGGCATGGTCTGCGCCGTCCTGGTGCCGCAGGGCAAGATCGCTCTGGGCAAGCTGGCCCAGGCGCTGGTGCACGGCGCCAAGCTGCTGCAGGTCGACGGCAACTTCGACGACTGCCTGGCGCTGGCCAGCAAGCTGGCGATCGACTACCCGGTCAGCCTGGTCAACAGCGTCAACCAGTACCGGATCGAGGGGCAGAAGACCGCCTCGTTCGAGATCGTCGACGTCCTCGGCGACGCCCCCGACGTCCACTGCCTGCCGGTCGGCAACGCCGGCAACATCACCGCGTACTGGCAGGGCTACCGCGAGTACGCCGCCGACGGCACGGCCAGCCGGACGCCGCGGATGTGGGGCTTCCAGGCCGCCGGCTCCGCCCCCATCGTCACCGGGCAGGTCGTCGAGCAGCCGCAGACGATCGCCACGGCCATCCGCATCGGCAACCCGGCGTCCTGGACCAAGGCGCTGGCCGCCCGCGACGAGTCCGGCGGGCGCATCGACGCCGTCACCGACCGGGCCATCCTCGCCGCCTACCGGCTGCTGGCCCGCACCGAGGCCGTCTTCGTCGAGCCGGCGTCGGCCGCGTCGGTCGCCGGGCTGCTCCAGGTTGCCGAGGCCGGCGAGCTCGCGCCCGGCCAGCGCGTCGTCTGCACGGTGACCGGCAACGGGCTCAAGGACCCGGAGTGGGCCATCTCCGGTGCGCCGGCCCCGGTGACCGTCCCGGTCGACGCCGCGACCGCCGCCGCCCAGCTGGGGCTCTAGTGAAAGGACCACGTCCCGCCCTCCGCTCGCAGGCTCGCGAGGGAACCCCGGACGCGGCCACGGTGCGGGTCCAGGTCCCGGCGACCAGCGCCAACCTGGGGCCGGCTTTCGACAGCGCGGGCATCGCCCTGGCCTGCCACGACGTCGTCGCGTTCGACGTCGTCGCGTCCGGCCTGGAGATCGAGGTCTCCGGTGCGGGCGCGGGCGAGCTGCCCACGGACGAGTCGCACCTGGTGGTGCGCGCGTTCCGGGCCGCGTGCGACGAGCTCGGCTGGACGCCGTCCGGCCTGCGCGTCGTCGCCGAGAACGGCATCCCCCAGGGGCGGGGGATGGGCTCGTCGGCGGCGGCCGTCGTCGCCGGCGTCCTCGGCGCCTGGGCGCTGTGCCCCGAGGTCGACAGCGTCGACCTCGACGCGGTGCTGCGTCTCACCTCCGAGCTGGAGGGCCACCCGGACAACGTCGCCCCGTGCCTGCTCGGTGGGGCGGCGCTGTCGTGGACGACCGACGGGGTCGCCCGCGCCGCCAGGATCCCCGTGCACGACGACGTGCGGCCGGTGGTGCTCGTCCCCGACGCGACGCTGTCCACGCACGTCGCCCGCGGCCTGCTGCCCGACGCCGTCCCGCACGCCGACGCGGCCTTCAACGCCGGGCGCGCCGCGCTGCTGGTGCACGCGCTGGTCAGCGAGCCGACGCTGCTGTTCGAGGCGACCGAGGACCGGCTGCACCAGCGGCAGCGCGCGGCAGCCATGCCCGACTCCGCGCGGCTGCTCGAGCGGCTGCGCGCCGCCGGGCACGCCGCCGTCGTCTCCGGTGCGGGCCCGAGCCTGCTCGTGCTGACCCGCCGGCACCCCGACGACCCCGCGGCCGACCCGGCCGGTGCCGTCCGCGTGCGCGACGTGGCCGATCTCACTCCTGAGGGGTGGTCGGTGCTCCCTCTGGGGGTCGATGTCCGCGGTTCGCGTGTGCACCGCCCCGGCCAGCAGGTATCGTCTCGATAACGAGGAACACGCCGGTACCGCACGGTGTTGTCGCGTGCGTGAGCTGGAACTAGGCTCACGGCGTAGCCGCCCAGTCGGGCGAGCCTCGCGCGGGGCGTTGCAGACGATCTGATGTCCGTCGCCGCAGAACCGCTCCGCACCCACTGCATCCCGCATCTCTCGCTGTCCGCTCGAAGATCGGGCGGGAGGGGCCGGATCACCCCCTGCGCTGGTAGGCGCAGGTCTCCGCAGGGAAGGACCTGTACGTGAGCGAGACCACCGACCTCGTCACCGCGCCGCAGGGCGCCGGCACCGACGAGGCACCTGCCGCTTCTGGGACGACGGGCCGCACCCGTCGCCGCGGCAGCGGGCTCTCCGGCATGCTGCTGCCCGAGCTGCAGCGACTGGCCGCCGAGCTCGGCATCTCCGGCACCGGCCGGATGCGCAAGGGCGACCTGGTCGCCGCCATCTCCGCCCGCCAGGTGGGCGGCGAGGGTGCTGGTGGCGCCACCACCGACGCGGCCCCCGCCGACATCCCGACCGCTCGTGGCGCCGACACCGCGCGCGGGGTGGCTGCCACGGCCGCACCGGTCGAGGCCCCGATCAGCGGTGGCGCGAACGGCGGCCCGCTGACCGCGTCGCCCGACGCGGGCACCGAGGCCGCGCCGCGCCGCCGTCGTGCGGCCAGCCGGCCCGCCGGCGCGCCGGCGACCGAGAGCACCGCCCCGGCGGCTGAGAGCTCCGCTCCCGCGGCCGAGGGCACCGCCCCGGCGGCCGAGGGCACCGCCCCGGCGGTCGAGGCCGGGCCGAGCGCGCCCGAGCCGCGCACCGAGGCCCCCGCTCCCGCAGCCGGTACGGCGCCCGAGCAGACCGACGGCGAGCGCTCCGAGGGCGACCGCCCGCAGCGCAACCGCGACCGCGGGCGCAACCGCGGCGAGCGGGACGGCGGCACCCGTGGCGACCGCGGCGACAACCGCGAGCGTGAGGCCAACCGGGACGGCGGCGACCGCGCCGAGCGCGCCAACCGCACCGACCGCGACACCAACCGCGGTGAGCGGGACGGTAACCGCGGCGAGCGCGACGGCAACCGCGGTCCCGACCGGGGCGAGCGCGGCGGCCGGCCGGACAACCGCACCGACAACCGCAACGACCGCGGCGGCGACAACCGCAACGACGAGGACGACGACGACTTCGAGGGCGGCCGCGGCCGCCGGGGGCGCCGTTACCGGGACCGCAACCGCCGCGGCA
>DATIMX010000076.1:0-6469 GCA_035474935.1 Geodermatophilus sp.
CCGTGCACGACGGTGATCTTCTCCACCGGGATGCCGAGCTGGTCGCTGGCGATCATCGCCCACGCGGTGGCGTGCCCCTGGCCGTGCGGGGAGGTGCCGGTGAGCACCGTCGCCGTGCCGTCCGGGTGGACCTCGAGCGAGGCGGCCTCCCCGGTGCCGGCCCCGTTGTCGGCCCCGGTGATCTCGACGTACACCGACATCCCGATGCCGAGCTGCCGCGCGTCCCCCCGCTCCCGGCGCCGGGCCTGCTCGGCCCGCAGCTCGGGATAGCCCGCGGCCTCGAGTGCCTTGTCCAGGGCCGCGGTGTAGTCGCCGTTGTCGTAGGTGGCGCCCATCGGTGTCTTGTGCGGCTCGCTGAACGCCGGCAGCAGGTTCTTCCGGCGGACCTCGGCCGGGTCCACGCCGATCTCGGCGGCGAAGAGGTCGATCGCCCGCTCCAGCGCCGCGGTGGCCTCCGGCCGGCCCGCGCCCCGGTAGGCACCGATGGACGTCGTCGTGGTGGCCAGTGCGCGGGCCTGGGCGTGCACCCGCGGGAAGCCGTAGACCCCGGGGGCCATCAACATGGTCAGGGTGGGCAGCACCGTGCCGATCCGGGGGTAGGACCCGCAGTCCTGGTCCGCCACGAGGCTGTACGCCTCGATCGTCCCGTCCCGGCGCCCTCCGATGGTGACCACCTGGTCCTGCGCCCGGCCGTGCAGCATGCCGATCAGGTTCTCCGACCGGTTCTCCGCCCAGCGCACCGGCCGGCCGACGTGCCGGGCCAGCCAGGCGATCAGGGCGTACTCGGGATCGGCGCCGATCTTGGCGCCGAAGCCGCCGCCGACGTCAGGGGTGATCAGGTGGATCAGGTCGGGGTCCATCTTGAGCCAGTCCCCGAACTGCCCCCTGGCCTGCTGGGCACCCTGGTTGGTGCACCAGACGGTGGCCCGGCCGTCCTCGCCCCAGACGGCGGCCGCGGCCCGGCTCTCCAGCGGCACCGGCGCCACCCGCTGGTTGACCATCGACTGGGTGACGACGACCTCGCAGCCGTCGAAGAAGTCCGCCGGCGCGGGTTCGCCGAACGAGGCCATGACGTTGGTGCCCGCCTCGGGGAACAGCAGCACCTCGTCGGAGGCCGCCGCGGCGGTGCCGACCACCGCGGGCAGCGGATCGATGTCGACGGCGACCATCTCGGCGGCGTCCTCGCCCTGGTAGCGCTCCTCGGTGAGGACGACGGCGATCGGGTCGCCGACGAACCGGACGCGGTCCGACGCCAGCCACGGTCGGGTCATCGCGGGGTTGACGAACGGGAAGGGCGGTGGGATCGGGACGAGGTCGGCGACGTCCTCGGCCGTGACCACGGCGACCACGCCCGGCGCCTCCAGGGCGGCGGAGGTGTCGACCGACAGCAGCCGGCCGTGGGCGACGGTGGACCGCACGAAGGTCGCGTGCAACGCCCCGGTGAGCCGGTCGTCGGCCAGGTCGTCGGTGTAGGTCGCTCCGCGTGTCAGGAACAGCGGGTCTTCGGTGCGGACCACCCGCGTACCGAGGATGCTCATGTGCTCACCTTCCGTGCGGTGGGTGACCGCGGTCACTATCGACGATCGAGCGCGCCTCCGCCACCCCATCCTCCTGCGGACCCGCCGGTGCCGGGTCCGGCGGTCGCGCCGGATGTGGTGAGCTGACCGGGATGGATGGCCAGGGGACCACGCGCTCCCGCTGGGCCGCGCTGCTGTTCGTCGCCGCCGTCGTCGCCGTCGCGCTGAACCA
Organism: Geodermatophilus sp.; assembly: GCA_035474935.1. Taxonomy (GTDB): domain Bacteria; phylum Actinomycetota; class Actinomycetes; order Mycobacteriales; family Geodermatophilaceae; genus Geodermatophilus. The sequence goes on from DATIMX010000076.1 coordinate 1,750, forward strand.
GCGGCCGGCCGTCGTCGCCGTGGCCCCGCTGCTGGGTGACCTGCGTGCCGACACCGGCCTGTCCCCCGCGATGGCCGGGCTGCTCACCGCGCTGCCGGTGCTCTGCTTCGGCGCCTTCGCACCGCTGGCGCCGCGCATCGCCCGGCGGGTGGGTCTCGAGCTCGCCGTCGCGGCGTCGCTGCTGGTGCTGGCCGCGGGCATCGCGCTGCGGCTGCTCCCGCCCGTGGTCCTGCTCTACGCCGGCAGCCTGCTGGCGGGGGCGGCGATCGCCGTCGCCAACGTGCTCATGCCGGCCTACGTCAAGCGCGAGGCGGCCCGGCCGGGACTGGTGATGGGGCTGTACTCCGCGTCCCTGAACGTCGGGGCGGCCGCCGGTGCCGCGGCCACCGTCCCGTTCGCCGCGGCCGTGGGCTGGGGGTGGCGGGGCGGGCTGGCCGGCTGGCTGGTGCTCGCGCTGGCCGCCCTGGCGCTGTGGCTGCCGGCCGCCGGCACCGGCCGCGCGCACCGGGCCGCTCGGGGCGCGGTGCCCGACGGCGGGTCCTGGGCGCTGCTGCGCCAGCCCCTGGCCCGCCGCGTGACGCTGTTCATCGGCCTGCAGAGCGTGCAGTTCTACTCGATCGGCGCCTGGCTGCCGACACTGCTGGCCGACGCCGGGGTGCCGGTGTCCGAGGGCGGGCTGCTGCTCGGGTCGAGCAACGTCGTCGGCGCCGTGGGAGCGCTGCTGGCGCCGGCCCAGGCCGGCCGGATGCGCGGCCAGCGCCCGCTGGTGCTCGCCGTCCTCGCCACCTACGTCGTGGGCCTCGGGGGCCTGCTGCTCGCGCCCGGGCAGGGCACGCTGGTCTGGGTCGCCGCCTTCGGCCTGGCCCAGGGCAGCGGCTTCGCCCTGGCGCTCACCCTCATCGTGCTGCGCAGCCCGAGCCCGCTGACCGCGGCCCGGCTCGGCGGGGTGGCCCAGTGCGTGGGCTACCTGCTGGCGGCCGTCGGCCCGCTGGTGCTGGGCTGGCTCTACGACCTCACCGGCGGCTGGACCGTCCCGGTGCTGCTGCTCGTCGCCTGCCTGGTGCCGATGACGTGGGCCGGCTGGGGCGCCGCGCGCAACGAGGTCCTGAGCACCGGCGAGCGGCCACGGGCGGCCACGGGCGGCCAGCCCGGTGTGAGCCGCCGCTCGCCGGTGGACGGAGGCGGCCCTCCTGCCGACAGAAGGACCCCGTCCTCCTCGTGAAGGACCCCCTTACCCCCGCCACTCGCAGGATCGCGGCGGGCCCCTGCAAGGGGGCCGTCAGGGCTCGCGGTGAGCCTCCGGACGGGCTGGCGCGAACCTGCGAGGGGTGGGGGCAGGAGGATCCTCCGTCAGCCCGCGGGGTCGGCGTTGGGGTCGGGAGCCTTGCTGGCGTCGCCGTCCCAGTCCTTGCCCGCCACGTCGGCGTGCTCGGAGATGCTGTCGGTCTGCTCGGCGACGGTCTGCACCATCTCCTCGTCGGAGAGCCCCTCGCCCGCGCTGTAGGTCTTGCCGTCCGGCTCGCTCATGCCGTCTCCTCCTCGCTGGATCGGTCCCCCCGCCCCTCCCCGAGAGCCGTCGTCGGCAAACCCGGCCGGGGGCCACGGCTGCCGCCCCCCGGTTCCGCAGCTGCGAGCTCGAACCAGACCCGCTTGCCGTCGGTGTGGTCCTCGACCCCCCAGCGGTCGGCGATGCCCTCCACCAGCTGCATCCCCCGTCCCCGCCGGGCGGCGACCCCGAACTCCCGCACGACCGGCCGGAGCGCGGAGCCGTCGGCGACCGAGATGCGCAGCCAGTTCTCGGACAACGCGACCTCGAGGGTGAAGGAGGCGCCGCCGGCGACGTGGTCCACCACGTTGGCGACGAGCTCGGTGACGAGGAGGGCGGCGTCGCCGGCGTCGTGCGGTGCCCGCCAGGCGCCCAGCAGGTCCAGCACGAGGTGTCGGGCGACCGGGACGCTGGCGGGCACCGGTCTCAGGTCGACCGTGGCGGTGAGCGTGGACATCCGGACTCCCCCCGACGGGGTCCCGAACGCAGGCGAACCCATGGGCGCGGACTCGATGCCGCGCCACCCCGTTGTAGGCAACATAAACGTCGCGGTGGATGCAGGCAACGACCATTGCCCGGCGAGGGCTGTTGCGTGTCACGGGTCTTGCACTCGGCCCCGGGACGACGGATAGTGGGCAACCGGATTGCTCGCATCCATCCATCACCAGAGTCGGAGGGCCCGTGTCGACCGACCGCACCGAGCAGGACCCGGCCGTCCGTGCGCTCACCGAGCTCCTGACCGTGCTGGACACCTGCATGACCGAACTGGGTGGCGCCCGCACGCGGGCCGAGAAGCTGCTCGAGGAGCGGCAGAGCGGCCGCGCCTGGCTGGACCTCGTCACCGCCGAGTCCCGCCCGCTGGTCGTGGAGCAGCTCAGCTCGGTGATGGCCGCCCTGGCCGGCGCCGGGGGCGCCTGGCGGCGCGAGCAGGCGTACGCCCTGGCCTCCGAGCAGGTCAGCATCAACCGGATCGCCGCCATGTTCGGCGTCACCCGTCAGCGCATCTCCGCCCTGCTCCGCGAGCGGGCCCGCGGCGCCGGCTAGTCCTCGCCGGCCCCCTGCAGGGTCCCCGGCCCCGTCCCCGGGTCCCGGCCCGAGCCTGCGAGGGCTGGGGAGGACGAGGTCCTTCTACTGCGAGTGGTGGGGGGCAGGGGGTCCTTCTAGAGCGCGTCGATGGCCTTGTAGACCCGCTGCTCCGACACCGGCCGCGGGGTGCCGACGCTCTGCGCGAACAGGCTGACCCGCAGCTCCTCGATCATCCAGCGCACCCGGGCCACCGGATCGTCGGGCGCCCCCGTCGACGGCACCCGGGCGCGCAGCTGCTCGTACTCGGCGGTGACCGCGGCGACCTGCTGCATCCACAGCTCGTCGCGCACGGCGTTGGCGGGCAGCTTCTCCAGCCGGTGCGCCATCCCCCTGAGGTAGCGCACCAGGTCCGGCAGCCGGCGCCGTCCGGCCGTGGCGACGAAGCCGCGGTGCAGCAGGCCGCCCATCTGCCGGCGCAGGTCCGCGATCGCCGCCTCGGGCACCCGCCGTCCCGGCGCCGCACCGATCGCGACGGCGACCTCGCGGGCCTGGACCAGCACCGCCTCGACCCGCCGCACGGTGTCCGTGGTCAGCGGCAGCAGCTGCGCACGGGCGGTCTGCACCAGCGCGGCGAAGCCGGCCTCGTCGCGCGGCGGCCCGCCGGCAGCGGCGAGCAGCTCGTCGGCGGCCGCGTCCACGCAGTCGTCGACCAGCGCGGGGATCTCACCGTCGGGGTTGAACTGCAGCGCCAGCCGGGTGGCCGGCGAGAGCCCCTTCACCACCTGTCGGGTGGGTGAGCCGGCGACCAGCACGAGCAGCCGCCGGGCCCCGCGCCAGGTCAGCCGGGTGGCCTCGACCTCGGTGGCGACCACGCGGACGCCGACCGTCGTCCCCTCGTCGACCAGCGCCGGGTACGCGGTCACGACGTGCCCGCCACGGCGGACCTCGACGGTGCGCGGCAGCGTGCCGAAGGTCCAGGCGGTCTGGCCGGTGCGCTCGACGTCCGACGCCGCCGCGGCCAGGCTGGCCCGGCTCTGCGGCGCGACCTCGCGGCGCAGCGCCTGCAGGTCCTTGCCGGTGGCCAGGGGCCGGTGCCGGTCGTCGACGACGCGGAACGTGGCCCGCAGGTGGCCGGGCACCTGGTCCGGCGCCCACGCGTCCGGCGGGACGACGACCCCTGCGGCCCGCCGCAGCTCGCGCTCCAGCGCCGGCAGCAGCGGCTCGGTCGGCGCGATGCCCGGCAGCACCTCGCGCACCCGGTCGGGGATCGGCACCAGCACGCGGCGCACCTGCTTGGGCAGGGTGCGCAGCAGCGCGGTCACCAGCTCCTCGCGCAGCCCCGGGACGGTGAAGGCCAGCGACTCCCCGGACGTCCGCTCGGCGACGGTGTCCAGCACGGCCAGCGGGACGTCGACGGTGACGCCGTCGGTCGGGGTGCCCGGCGCGAACGCGTAGGACAGCGGCAGGGTGAGCCCCTGCGTCAGCGGCACCTCGTCCGGGAAGTCCTCGACCCGCACCTGCCCGGCCGCCCCGGCGTTGGTGAGCATCTCCGGGGGAAAGGTGAGCAGGTCCGGCTGCTCGCGCCGCGCGCCCTTCCACCACCTGTCGAAGTGCCGGGTGGAGACGACGTCGGCCGGGATGCGGGCGTCGTAGAGCTCGAACAGCGTCTCGTCGTCCACCCGGATGTCACGACGCCGGGCCCGCTCCTCCAGCTCGGCGACCCGCTGCATCGCCTTCTGGTTGTCGTGCCAGAAGCGGTGGTGCGTCGTCCACTCGCCCTGGACGAGGGCGTGCCGGATGAACAGCTCGCGGGAGACGACCGGGTCGATCGAGCCGTACTGCACGCGGCGGCCGACGACCAGCGGGATGCCGTAGAGGGTGACCCGCTCGGTGGCGACGACCGAGCCCCGCTTGGCGTCCCAGCGCGGCTCGGAGTACTGCCGCTTGACCAGGTGCTCGGCCAGCCGCTCGACGACCTCCGGGTCGATCCGGGCGACGGTGCGGGCGAACAGCCGGCTGGTCTCCACCAGCTCGGCGGCGACCACCCAGCGCGGCGGCTTCTTCGCCAGCGGGGTGCCGGGCGCGATCACGAACCGCGCGTTGCGGGCGCCGAGGTACTCCCGGCCCCCGCGCCGCCGGTCGCCGTCC
>DATIMX010000077.1:0-30846 GCA_035474935.1 Geodermatophilus sp.
CGATGGCAGGCCGGGCTGGCCGACGGCGGCTGGAACTCCCTCTACTGGGACAACCATGACCAGCCGCGCGCCGTCTCCCGGTTCGGCGACGACAGCCCCGAGTTCCGCCGCGACTCCGCGACCTGCCTGGCCACGCTGCTGCACCTGCACCGCGGGACGCCGTACGTCTACCAGGGCCAGGAGTTCGGGATGGCGAACTTCCCGTTCGAGACCCTGGACGACTTCTCCGACCTCGAGTCGCTCAACCACTACGTGCACGCGGTGTCGGTCGGCGAGGACGCGGCCCACGTGCTGGCCGCGCTGCGCACGATGAGCAGGGACAACGCACGGACGCCGGTGCAGTGGGACGGCTCGCCCTCCGCGGGCTTCACCACGGGGACGCCGTGGATCGCCGTCAACCCCGATCACGTCGAGTGGAACGCCGCCCGCCAGCGGAACGACCCGTCGTCGGTGCTCGCGCACTACCGGCGCCTGATCGCGCTGCGGCACGACGACCCGGTGGTGGCGCTGGGCGACTTCACCATGCTGCTGCCCGAGCACGACGAGCTGTACGCCTTCACCCGCAGCCTGGACGGCGCGGCGCTGCTGGTCGTCTGCAACCTCGGCCGCGACACCCACCCGCTGGACGAGCTGCTCCCCGAGGCCGTCGGTGCCGAGGTGGTGCTGGGCAACCTGGGGAAGGGCGACCCCGCCGTCCTGAGGCCGTGGGAGGCCCGGGTGCTGCGGCCCCGTTGACCGAGCGGCCCTGCTCGCGTCCCCGTGCGGCCCCGTCCAGGGGCCCGCCCCGAGCCTGCGAGGGGTGGGGAGGACGGGGTCCTTCAGCAACCGAGCAGCAGGTCCAGCGCGGCCGCCGCCGTCCAGGACTGGTTGGCGCTGCCGAGCGGCTCCCCGGTGAGCGGCTCGTGGTACTCCGCGAACGAGCCCCCGGCCAGCTCGTCGAGCAGGGCGCGGCGCAGGGGCGCGGCGACGTCCGTCCGGCCGCGCCGCTCCAGCAGCCACACGAAGAGCCAGGTGACCACCGGCCAGCTGGGGCCGCGCCAGTACGCGCGGGGCCGGAACTCCGGCGCCGCCGGGCTGGTGCTCGGCAGGACGGCGTGCCGCAGCCCGGGGTGGCCGGTCCAGCGCTCGGACCGCAGCAGCGCCACCATGTCGCGCTCGGCCGCCGTCCCCGGGCCGCCGCAGAGCAGCGGGGCGAACCCGGCCACCGTCTCCACGCGCAGCGGCTCGCCGGTCCGCAGGTCGGTGTCCAGGGCCAGCCCGAGCTCGGCGTCCACGCTGCCGGCGACGCCGGCCCGGAAGCGCTCGGCGTGCTCCTCGAGCTCGGCCACCTCGCCGGCCCCCAGGTCCCGGGCGATCCCGGCCAGCGCACCGCTCGCCGCCGCGAGCACGGCGGAGGCGAGGACGTCGGTGGTCAGGAAGCTCGCCGTGGCGGAGATGCGGGCGTCGTCGTAGCGGGCCCGCCGCAGCTCCTCGACCCCGGTCAGGTAGCGGTCGTACTCGAGCCGGGTCGGGCGCTGGCTGGCGTCGCGGACGATCCGGGTGTCCCGGCGCCGGTACGGCGGCAGGTCGGGGTCGACGGCGACGCGGGACCACGGCCCGTCCCACCGCGGGGAGTTGTCCATCCCGCTCTCCCAGCCGTGGTGGATGGTGAGCAGGCCGGTGCCACGCGGGTCGCGCTCGCGCACGAGGTACCGGTGCCAGGCCAGCAACCGCCGGTAGGCCCCGGGCAGCCAGGCGCGGACGCGGGCGGCCGCTGCGGGGCCGCGGCGCCCGGCGAGGGCCACGACGCGCTCCACGGCCAGGGCGTGCACCGGCGGCTGGCAGATGCCGCTGGTCCGGGGGACCACCGGGGCGTCGGCGCTGAGCTCCGCACACCCCCAGCGCTCCGGTCCCGGGGAGTAGTCGTGCTCGTCGGGGTCGAAGACGATGTGCGGCAGCATCCCGGTGCGCCACTGCCCGGTGAACAGGTGGTCCAGCTCGGCGCACGCCCGGTCCGGGTCGAGGTACGCCAGGCCGACCGAGACGAACGCGGCGTCCCAGCTCCACTGGTGCGGGTAGAGGTCCGGGGCGGCCCGCACCATCACCCCGGTGTCGTTCCCCCGCAGGACGGCGGCGGCGCGGGCGGCGAGCTCGGCGCCACAGTGGACCGCGAGGTCGTCGACGGCGGTCACGGGGCGGCTCCTGTCACGCGGCGGCCCGCAGCGCCGACCTCAGCATCGCCGTGGCCCGCGGCAGCACCCGGGCGGGGTTCCCGGAGAGCCGGCACTCGAACGCCAGCCAGCCGGCGTAGCCGATCTCGTCGAGGCAGGCCAGGAGAGCCGCCCAGTCCAGGTGACCGGCGCCGGGTTCGAGGCGGTTGCTGTCGGAGAGCTGCACGTGGCCGATGCAGTCGGCGTCCGCGCGCAGTGCCGCCAGCGGGTCGGCCTCCTCGATGTTCATGTGGTAGGTGTCCGCGCCCACCCGCACGCTGTCCCACCCGGTCGCCCGCGCCAGCTCGGCGGCCTGCGCCACGGTGTTGACCATGTGGTCCTCGTAGCGGTTGAGCGGCTCGAGCAGGAGGAGGACGCCCTCCCGGGCCGCGACCTCGCCCAGCCGGCCGAGCGCATCGAGGAGCACCTCGCGGTCGGCCTCGGCCGAGCGGGGCGGGGTGAACGGGGGCAGCCGGCGGGAGAACATCCCCCAGGACGCCGGCGTCATCGCACCCACTCCGCCGAGCTCGCCGATGACGGCGAGCTGGGTGGTCATGTTCGCCACCGCGTCGGCCCGGCGCTCCCGGTCGAAGTCGCCGACGAAGTGGTCCATGTCCACGCAGACCGTCGGCATGACGACGCCGTCGCGCTGGGCGGCCCGCAGCTCCGGCAGCCGCGCCCGCAGCGCGTGCCCGCCCGCGCCGCGGAGCTCGATGGCGTCGAAGCCCCAGGAGAGCGCGGCGTCCCACTTGGCCTGCAGCGTGGCCCCGGAGAGCAGCTGCTCCTGGACGGCCAGTCTCACGCGGCACCCCCGCCACGTCGGGTCGGATCGGCACGTTCGCCAGCACTTTATCCGTGACCGGCGGCGCTTTATGCGTGCTCCGTCGCCACAACGCCGTTGTGACCCATGCCACGCGATCAGCCGCTACTGTCCGGAGTCCGGTGATCCCGGGGGGAGCTGATGAGGGTTGTGCAGCGACGAGTCAGGGTCTCGGTGGCGGCGGTCGGGGCGACGGTCCTGCTCGCCGCCTGCGGTGGCGGCGGCACCGGCGGCAGCGAGGAGGGCGACCCGCTGACCGTGTGGACCCTGGAGAACCTCCCCGACCGCCTCGCCGTCCAGGAGGAGATCGCCGCCGCCTTCACCGGGAGCAGCGGGGTCGAGGTCGAGCTGGTCGCCGTCGACCCGAACCAGTTCAACCAGCTGCTGATCTCCTCGGCCGCCGCAGGCCGGCTGCCCGACGTCATCGGCGCCCTGCCGCTGGCCGGCGTCCAACTGCTGGCGACCAACGAGCTCGTCGACCGCGAGTTGACCGCCGGCGTGGTGGAGGGTCTCGGCGCCGGCACCTTCTCCGAGCACGCGCTGGAGCTGACCCGGGACGGCGACGCGCAGGTCGCCGTCCCCAGTGACGGGTGGGCGCAGATGCTGGTCTACCGCAAGGACCTCTTCGACGCCGCGGGCCTGGCCGCACCGGAGACCTACGACGACATCCTGGCCGCCGCGCAGGAGCTGGACAGCCCCGAGCTGGCCGGCTTCGTGGGGGCCACCGTGCCGAACGACGCCTTCACCCAGCAGACCTTCGAGCACCTCGCCCTCGGCAACGGCTGCCAGCTGGTGGACGACGCGGGTGAGGTCACGATCGACAGCGACGCGTGCGTGGGGTCGTTCGCGTTCTACGACCAGCTGATCAGCGACTACTCCGTGACGGGCGCGCAGGACGTCGACACGACGCGCGCCGCCTACTTCGCCGGACAGTCGGCCATGGTCGTGTGGTCGTCGTTCATCCTCGACGAGATGGCCGGCCTGCGGGCGGACGCGCTGCCGACGTGCCGGGAGTGCGCGGCCGACCCGGCCTTCCTCGCCCGGAACAGCGGCGTGGTGACCGCGATCTCGGGCCCCGACGGCGACCGGCCGGCGCAGTTCGGCGAGATCGTCTCCTGGGCCGTGACGGCCGATGCGCAGCCCGCCGCGGCCGACTTCGTCACCTACATGATGGAGGACGGGTACGAGCAGTGGATCGGCTTCTCGCCGGAGGGCAAGGTGCCGACCCGCCAGGGCACCGCCGAGGAGCCGACCAGGTTCATCGACGCCTGGGCCACCCTGCCGGCAGGCGTGGACACCAAGGCGCCGCTGGCTGACTTCTACCCGGCCGAGGTCCTCGACGCCCTGCGGAACGCCCCCGACAGCATCTCCCCCTGGGGGATCCCGCAGGGGCAGGGTGCCCTGATCGGCGCCTCCCTGGGCGAGCTGCCCGTCCCGCAGGCGATCGCCGCGATGACCGGGGGCGAGGTGGATCCGAGCGGGGCGGCACAACAGGCGGCCGAGGCGCTCCGCGAGATCGCCTCGTCGGTGGACTGACGTGCGTCCGGCGGTGTCCGAGAGTCGGCGGGCCGGCGGCCGCGAGCCGCGGGGTCCGGGTCGCGGGACCCTGCGGGGACGCGAGGCGCGGACCGGGCTCGCCCTGATCTCACCGACCGTCGTCCTGGTCCTGGTGCTCGTCGTGCTGCCGATCCTGTGGACGGTGGTGCTCGCCTTCCAGGACCTCAAGCTCATCCGGCTGCGCACGGACGGGCTGTTCGGCAACTTCACGTTCGAGAACTTCGCCGACGTGTTCGGCTCCCCCGGGTTCTGGGAGTCGCTGGTCACCACGCTGGTGTACGCCTGTGGCGGCACCGCGGCGTCGATCGGGCTCGGGCTGGTCGCGGCCCTCGCCCTGCGCCGTGGCTTCCGCGGCCGCACGCTGGTCCGGGCGTCGCTGCTGCTGCCCTACGTCGCGCCGGTGGTGGCGGCCACGTTCGTCTGGGGCGTGATGCTCAACCCCCAGTTCGGCATCGTGAACGAGCTGGGGACGGGCCTGCTCGGCTGGGACGAGCCGATCCCCTTCCTGTCCGAGCGCCCGACCGCCCTGATCACCGTCATCGTCTTCGAGATGTGGCGGTCGTTCCCGTTCGCCTTCCTCTTCCTCACCGCCCGGCTGCAGGCCGCGCCGGCCACGCTGGAGGAGGCGGCCCGGGTCGACGGCGCGACACCGACCCAGGTGTTCCGCCACATCGTGTGGCCCCAGCTGCTGCCCACGATCGCGGTGCTGGCGCTGCTGCGCTTCATCTGGACGTTCAACAACTTCGACGACATCTACCTGCTCACCGGCGGAGGGGCCGGCACCGAGGTCATCAGCGTGCGGGTGTTCGACTTCCTGGTCAGCCGCGGGGACGTCGGCGCCGCGTCCGCGCAGGCGCTCGTGCTCTCCGCCGTGCTGATGGTGCTCGTCACGGTGTACTACCGGTTCGCGGCGAAGGACGAGGTGGCCTGATGACGGGCATCGCGACCGTGCCGGCGGAGTCCTCCGCCACGTCCGGCACCCAGCGCAGCGGCTCCCCGGCGGGACGGCGCTGGTCCCGCACCACCGTCGAGACCCGGGTGCTCGGCGTGCTGCGGTGGGTGGTGATCGCGGGGCTGCTGCTGTTCACCCTGTTCCCCTTCTACTACATGGTGCTGCTCTCCTTCCGGGACCTGAGCTCGCTGCTGCAGGACCCGGGACGCCTGTGGCCGACGCTGTCGGAGCTGACGGTCAGCACCTACCGCGACGTCCTCGCCCCCACCGAGTCCGGTGGGCAGGGCTTCCTGCGCTTCATGGCCACCAGCGGCCTGGTCGCGATCGGCACGGTCGCGGTGACCCTCGCGTTCGCCGTCCTGGGCTCGTACGCCCTCGCCCGGTTGCGGTTCCCCGGCCACCGCCGGATCAGCGTGATGTTCCTCGCCGTCTACCTGTTCCCCAGCATCCTGCTCGCCGTCCCGCTGTTCATCTTCTTCACCCGGGTCGGGCTGCGCGGCGCTCTGCCCGCGCTGGTGCTGGTGTACGTGTCGCAGACCGTCGCGGTCGCCATCTACATGCTCCGCAACTACTTCCAGACCGTGCCGGTCAGCATCGAGGAGGCCGCCGCGGTCGACGGCGCCGACCGGTTCACGATCATGCGCCGGATCACCCTGCCGCTGGCGATGCCGGCGATCCTCTCCAACGCCCTGTTCGTCTTCATGATCGCGTGGAACGAGTTCCTGTTCGCGCTGCTGTTCCTGGTGGAGGACCGGTCGCGGTGGACGGTCTCCCTGGGGCTGTCCCAGCTCGCCGGCAGCATCGAGATCCCCACGACCGTGCTCATGGCCGGATCGGTGATCCTGACGGTGCCGATCGTCGTACTCTTTCTCGCCACCGAGAGGCTTCTCACCGGCGGCCTGACCGCCGGCGCCGAGAAGGGGTGAGGACCTGGGTGAGCGCGCCGGGCAACTGCTCGAACTGATCCGTCGGGGCCGTGCCCGCACGCGTGGGGACCTCATCGAGCTCACCGGGCTGTCCCGCTCCACCGTCGCCGCCCGCGTCGACGACCTGGTCGACGCCGGGTACCTGCGCGAGTCGGGCAAGGAGGCCTCCGTCCGCGGCCGCCCCTCCCACGTGCTCAGCCTCGACGGCTCGCACGGGGTGGTGCTGGCCGCCGACCTGAACGTCACGCACGCGACGCTCGCGCTGTGCGACCTGGCCGGGCGGCCGCTCGCCGAGACGGTGCACGAGCTGCGGCTGACCGACGGGCCCGAGCCCCTCCTCCGGTGGGTCGAGCAGCGCTGGCGCGACCTGCTGGACGCCGCCGGGGTGGGCGCCGACCGGGTCCTCGGTCTCGGGGTCGGCGTGCCGGGCCCGGTGGACGTCGCCACCGGGCGGGTCGTGCACCACACGCCGGCCCTGCCGGGCTGGCGCGACTTCCCCCTGCGTGACCACCTGGAGCAGCGGTTCGGCGTCGTCTGCGTGGTCGACAACGACGCCAACGCGATGGCTCTCGGCGAGTACCACGCCGAGCAGCCGGCCGCCTCGCCGCTGCTGTTCGTGAAGGTCGCGACCGGCATCGGTGCCGGCGTGGTGGTCGACGGGCACGTCCTGCGCGGCGCGGACGGCGCCGAGGGCGACCTCGGGCACGTCCGCATCGCCAGCGCCGAGGACGGCCCGCCGTGCGTCTGCGGAGCACGGGGCTGCCTGGCCGCATCGGCGAGCGGGCGGGCGCTGGCCCGGGCGCTGCGCGAGCAGGGCGAGGACGTGCCGGACAGCCGGTCGGTCGTCGAGCTGGCGCTGACCGGCCACGCCGAGGCCACCCGGCTGGTGCGCGAGGCGGGTCTGGTGGTCGGCGACGTGCTGGCGACCGCGGTGAGCCTGCTCAACCCGCGCGTCCTGGCCCTGGGCGGGGACCTGGCGCTGGCCCAGGACCACTTCGTCGGCGCCGTGTGCGAGCGGCTGTACCAGCGCACCCAGCCACAGGCCGCGCGGGGCCTGCGCGTGGTGGCCAGCGGCCTGGGGCACCGCGCCGGGGTGGTGGGCGCGGCGCGCCTGGCGCTCGAGGAGGTCCTCTCCGCCGAGGCCGTCGACCGGGCGCTCGCCGGCCGGCGGCAGCCGGTGCCCTAGTAGGAGGACCCCCTCCCCCCTCGAAGGACCCCCTTGCCCCCCGCCGCTCGCAGGCTCGCGGCGGGGGGCAAGGGGGCCGTCAGAGCTCGCGGCGGGCCCCTGGAGGGGGCCGAGTAGTGGGACAGGGATCCTTCGTCAGCCCTTCCAGTCGACGAGCTGGACGATCACGCCGTTGGGGTCGCGCACCTGGAAGGCGCGCTCGCCCCACTCCTCGACGGTGAGCGGCATGGTGATCGCCACGCCCTCGTCCTGCAGCCGGCGCAGCTCGCCCTCCAGGTCGTCGACGACGAAGGCGAGGATCAGCCCGGCAGCGGGCACGTCGCGCTGGTCGGCCGGGAGCGTGGGCAGGCCACGACGGAGGAAGACCACGTTGACGCCGGCGTCCTCGCGGGTCAGCGAGGCGAAGCCGTCGGCGGCCATCTCTTCCCGGAACCCGAAGTGGCGGGCGAGGAAGCCGCTGCTGGCGGGGACGTCGTCGACGTTCAGCGAGACGGCGGTGGAGGTGATGCGCACGGGGGCCTCCTGACGCGGGGATCGAACTCCGTACACTGTACGCGGTTTTTGGTGGGGAGGATGCCCTCGTGCCGACCGACCGCAGCAGCGCGGGCGACCCCGCCCGCACCCTGGCCCTCCTGTGGCGGCAACCGCCCGAGGGCCCGCGGCGGGGGCCGGCGCGGGCGCTGGACCTGGACGCGGTGGTGGCGGCGGCCGTCGGCCTCGCCGACCGGGACGGTCTGGACGCGGTGACCATGCGCGCGGTGGCCCAGGCGCTGGGGGTCGCGCCGATGACGCTCTACACCTACGTGCCCGGCCGGGCCGAGCTGCTGGACCTCATGCTGGACGCCGTCCACGCGCGGACGGCCCGCCGCGACACCGCCGGGCAGCCCTGGCGGGAGCGGCTGACCGCCGTCGCCGAGGAGAACCGCGCGCTGTTCACCGCCCACCCGTGGGCCGCCGCGGTCTCCACGCTGCGCCCGCCCCTGGGGCCGGGCTCGACCGCCAAGTACGAGCACGAGCTGGCCGCTCTCGACGACACCGGGCTGGACGACGTCGAGCGCGACGACTGCCTCACCCACCTGCTGTCGTTCGTGCAGGCCAACGCCCGGGCGGTGGCGGAGGCGCAGGCCGCCCGGCGGCAGAGCGGGCTGGACGACGCCCAGTGGTGGGCCGCGGCCGGGCCCCTGCTGGCCCGGGTGCTGGACCCGGCGCGGTACCCGCGCGCCGTCCGGGTCGGGGCGGCGGCCGGGGCCGCGCACGGCAGCGCGCACGACCCCGACCACGCCTACCGGTTCGGCCTCGCCCGGGTCCTCGACGGGCTGGCCGCGCTCGTCGACGCCCGTCGCTGACCCCGGCTCAGGCCGGGGCGGCGACCGGCTCGGCGGCCTCGGGCTCGTCCAGCGGGTGGGCGAGCTCGTCGGCCGGCAGCCGCCACGCCAGGACGGCGACGACGGCGAGCACCGGCGGCACCAGCCCGGCGAGCAGGAAGGTGCCGGTCAGGCCGACCGACTGGCTGACCGGGCCGGCCAGGGCCATCGACAGGGGCATGAACGCCAGCGAGACGAAGAAGTCGAGGCTGGAGACCCGGCCGAGCAGCGCCGGGGGCACCCGCCGCTGCAGCAGCGTGCCCCAGATGACCGTGCCGGCCTCGAACGCCGCCCCGAGCAGCCCGGCCGCCGCGATCATGACCCACAGCTCCGACGTCGCCCCGAAGACGACCAGCGGCACGCAGCCGGCGCCCCACAGCAAGTTCATCACCGTGAGGTAGCGGCGCGGCAGCCGCACCGAGGCGACGACGGCCGACCCCAGGGCACCGCCGATGCCGAAGGCGGCCAGCACCCAGGCGTGCTCGGCGGGCCCGCCGCCGGCCCGGTCGCGGACCGCGAAGGGCACCAGGACCTCGAACGGGCCCATGATCAGCAGCACCATCAGCGAGGCGAACAGCAGCGTGGCCAGCAGCCAGGGGGTGCGGACCATGTAGGCCACGCCCTCGCGGACGTCGGTGAGCAGCCCCGGGTGCTCGCCCTCGCGGCGGACCGGCAGCGTCGGCAGCGCCGCCACGCAGGCGGCCGCGGCGGCCGAGGTCAGCGCCGTCGCCAGCAGCGCCGCCCCCGGCGAGAGGGTCGCCACCAGCAGGCCGCCGACCGCCGGACCGGCGGCCATCGCCAGCGCCGGGCGGACGACACCCTCCAGGCCGTTGGCCGCGAGCAGCTCGCCGGGCGGGACGACGCCGGGCACCAGCGCCGAGTAGGCCGGGTAGTACAGCCCCATCGCGATCCCGCCGACCAGGGACGCCGCGGCGAGCGGCCCGAGCGCCAGGGCGCCGGTCAGCGACAGCAACGCCACCGACCCGACCGCCGTCGTCTGCAGCAGGGCGACGCCGAGCAGGATGCGCCGCTGCGGCACCCGGTCGGCCAGGGCACCGCCGAGCAGCGTGCTGGCCAGCATGCCGGCGGCCTGCAGCGAGGTGGCCAGGGAGAGCGCGCCGGGACCGCCACCGAGGTCGACGACCTGCCAGACCAGCGCCACGGTCCACAGGCCCTGCGCGAACAGCGACAGGCCCATGGACGAGGCCAGCAGGCGGTAGTCCCGGGAACGCAGGGGCGCGAGCGCACGCGGCAGCCTGGCCATCTCCCCCTCCGTCGTCGGCGGGCGCACCGTCGGCGCCCGGGTCCCCATGCTCGCGGAGGACACCGACAGCGGGCACCTGGTTATCGGGAGGACGGCAAGGACGGTCGGGTGGCCGCCGGCCACCTCAGCGGGTGCCGCGCTCCCGCGCCAGGGCGACGTAGTGCTCGATCGCCGCGGGGTCGTCGACCGCGCCGACGTTGAGGGCGCGGGCCGGGTCGACGCCCTGGAACAGCCGCTTGAGCGGGACCTCCAGCCGCTTGCCGGTGCGGGTGTGCGGCACGGCGGGGACGACGAGCACCTCGTCGGGCACGTGCCGCGGGCTGGCCTGGCTGCGGATCGCGGCCTTGATGCGGTCGACGAGGTCGTCGGTGAGCTCCTCATCCGGGGCCAGCTTCACGAACAGCGGCATCCAGTAGCCGCCGTCGCGCTGCTCGACGCCGAGGACGACGCAGTCGACGACCTCGGGGATCGACTCCACGGCGGCGTAGATGTCCGCCGTCCCCATGCGGACACCGCCGCGGTTGAGGGTGGAGTCCGACCGGCCGGTGATGACGCAGGTGCCGCGCTCGGTGATCTCCATCCAGTCGCCGTGCCGCCAGACGCCGGGCCAGGGCTCGAAGTAGGTCTCGCGGTACCGGGACCCGTCGGGGTCGTTCCAGAAGTACAGCGGCATCGTCGGCATCGGCTCGGTGATGACCAGCTCGCCGAGCTCGCCGACGACCGGCCGGCCCTCCTCGTCCCAGGCGGCCGCGGCGACGGCCAGCATCGGGCGCTGCAGCTCGCCGGCGGTCACCGGCAGCAGCAGCGAGCTGCCGATGAAGCCGGTGGCGACGTCGGTGCCGCCGGACAGCGAGCCGAGGAAGACGTCGGGCTTCACCGCGTCGTAGACCCAGTGATAGGCCGAGGCAGGCAGGGGGGAGCCGGTGGAGCCGATGGCGCGCAGCGCCGACAGGTCGTGGGTGTCGCCGGGCCGGGCGCCGGCCTTCTCGCAGGCGGTCAGGTAGCCGGCACTGGTGCCCAGGTAGGTGAGCCGGTGGCGGGCGGCGATCGCGAACTGCGCGTCGATCGCCGGGTACGCCGGGGCGCCGTCGTGGACGACCACGGTGGCGCCGACGAGCAGCGCCGAGGTGGCGATGTTCCACATGATCCAGGCGGTGGAGGCGTACCAGTAGAAGCGGTCGCCGGGGCCGACGTCGCCGTGCAGGCCCAGCTGCTTGTGCTGCTCGAGGACGACGCCGCCGTGGCCGTGCACGATGCCCTTGGGCAGGCCGGTGGTGCCCGAGGAGTAGACGATCCACAGCGGCGCGTCGAAGGGCAGCGGCTCGAAGACCGGCTCCTGGCGCTCGGCGACCGCGTCGGCCCAGCTCAGCGCGCCGTCGGGCAGCTCGTCCGGGGAGAGCCGGGGGACGGCGATCGTCGCTCGGACGCTGGGCAGCGCCGCACGCAGCTCCGCCACGACGTCACGGCGGTCGTACTCCTTGCCGTTGAACCGGTAGCCGTCGACGGCGACCAGCACGGTGGGCTCGATCTGGGCGAAGCGGTCCAGCACGCTGCGGGTGCCGAAGTCGGGGGCGCAGGAGGACCACACCGCGCCGACCGCCGCCGCGCCGAGGAAGGCGACGACGGCCTCGGGGACGTTGGGCAGGTAGCCGGCCACCCGGTCGCCGCGCTGCACGCCGAGCCGGCGCAGCGTGGCGGCGAAGGCACCGACCTGCGCGCGCAGCTCCGCCCAGCTGGTCTCGGCCGGCTCGGTGTCCTCGGCGACGGCGACGAGCGCCGGGCTCTGCGGGTCGACCGTGCCGTCGAGCGGGTGCCGCAGCGCCTGCTCGGCGTAGTTGACCGTCGTCCCGGGGAACCACTCGGCGCCGGGCACCTGGCGGCGGGTCAGCACGCGGTCGTCCGGGACGCCGGGCAGCACGCCGGACCAGTCGGCCACCTCGGCCCAGAACTGGTCGAGGTGCTCGACCGACCAGCGCCAGATCGCGTCGTAGTCCGGCGGGTCGCCGAAGTCGATGCCGCGCCGCCGGGCCACCCGGTCGGCGAACTGCGCGAGGCGGGTCGCCCGGATCGACTCGGGCGTGGGGCTCCAGAGGACCGCGGGGCCGGCGGACGTGTCAGCGCTCACGGCGTCACCTTGCCACCCGGCTCCCCGGCCCGGAGAGCACCGGGTGCACGCAGCGCGGCCCGGCAGCCGGCGGGACGACGATGCGTGCACCTGCCGCGCCGGGGCCGGGGGGCGCGGACCGCCGTCCGGCAGCAGGATGGGGACCCATGAGCGAGCAGGGGGCCGAGGTCGAGCGCAACGTGCTCGGCGGGCCGCTGCAACCGTGCGGCACCGAGCCGCTGACCGGCTTCTATCGCACCGGCGTCTGCAGCAGCGGCCTCGAGGACCTGGGCAGCCACACCGTCTGCACCGTCGTCTCGGCGGAGTTCCTGGACCTGCAGCGCGCTCTGGGCAACGACCTGAGCACCCCGCGACCGGAGTACGGCTTCCCGGGCCTGCGTCCCGGCGACCGCTGGTGCGTGGTCGCCGCGCGGTGGCTGCAGGCCTACCAGGCCGGGGTGGCGGCCGGCGTCCTCCTGGCGGCCACCAACGCGAAGGCCCTCGAGATCGTCCCGATCGAGGCGCTGCGCCAGCACGCGGTCGACGTCCCCGACGACCTGAGCGGCCTGGACTGAAAGAGGACCCCCTTGCCCCCCACCACTCGCAAGCTCGCGGCAGGACCCTGCAAGGGGGCCGCCCCCTTGCCCCCCACCAGTGAAGGACCCCGACCTCCCCACCCTTCGCAGGCTCAGGGCGGGGCCACGGCGGGCCCCTGCCAGGGGGCCAGCGACCTGCTGAGCAGCCCTCTCACCACCCTGCAGGGCGAGCCGACCACCCTCCGGGACCTGACCGGCGGTGGCGCCGCCCTGGTCGTCAACGTCGCCAGCCGGTGCGGCCTGACCCCGCAGTACACCCTGCTCGAGGCGCTGCAGCAGGAGTACGGCGGGCGCGGTCTGACCGTCGTCGGCGTGCCGTGCAACCAGTTCGCCGGCCAGGAGCCGGGCACGGCGGAGGAGATCGCCGGGTTCTGCTCGGCCACCTACGGCGTCACCTTCCCGATGACCGAGAAGCTGGAGGTCAACGGCCCGGGCGCGCACCCGCTGTTCCAGCGGCTGACCGCCTCGCCGGATGCCTCCGGCGAGGCGGGCGACGTCCAGTGGAACTTCGAGAAGTGGCTGGTCGGTGCCGACGGCGAGGTCGCGGCCCGGTTCCGCCCGACGACCCAGCCCGACGCTCCCGAGGTGCGGCACGCGATCGAGGAGGTCCTGTCCCGGTGAGCGACACCGACCTCCACTTCTGGTTCGACCCCGTCTGCCCCTTCGCCTGGATGACCAGCAAGTGGGTGCGGATGGTGGCCGAGCAGCGCGAGTACCGCGTCGAGTGGCGGCTGATCTCGCTGCGGCTGCTCAACCGGCACGTGGACTACGACGCGCAGTTCCCGCCCGGGTACGAGGCCGGCCACACCTCCGGGCTGCACCTGCTCCGGGTCGCCGCGCGCGCCCGCGCGGAGCACGGCGCGCAGGCGCTCGACCCCCTCTACGCCACCCTCGGCCGGTACGTGTTCGAGGACCCGGCCGGCCAGCCGCCGCCGGAGCGGGCCACCAGCCGGCCCTTCCTCGAGCAGGTGCTCACCGAGGCGGGGCTGCCGGTCGACCTCGCGACCGCCGTCGGGGACGAGTCGTGGGACGCGGAGGTCCAGGAGGAGACCGACGCCGCCCTGCGGCTCACCGGCAAGGACGTCGGGACGCCGATCCTGCACTTCCGCCCGCCCGGTGGCACCGCCTTCTTCGGCCCGGTGATCAGCCGGCTGCCCGACCCGGACGAGGCCGTCGAGCTGTGGGACCACGTCATCGGCCTGGCCGGGTTCGCCGGCTTCGCCGAGCTCAAGCGCAGCCTGCGGGAGCGGCCGCAGCTGCCGGCGTTCGGCGTGCGCCCGGGCGAGGCGGGGCTCGAGGAGGACTGGCACGGGGGCAGCCGCCGCCAGCACCGCTGAGCCGGGTGCTCGGCTGACCCGGTCCGGCCCCGCGACTAAGGTGAGGCTCGCCTATCTCGCCGTCCGCCCCGGGAGCTGCCCGTGTCCTCCTCGACCGACGCCGCCCCGCGGCCGGGTCCCGGTGGTCTCGGCGGGCCGGAGGGCACGGCTCCGCGGCACGGCGGACTGCTCCAGCAGCGGCGCGGCCGCCTGCTCGGCCTGCTCCTGCTGCTCGTCCTCGTGGTCGTCGCCGCGACGCTGAGCATCGCGGTCGGCTCCCGCGGCCTCGGCCTCGGCGCGGTCTGGCAGGCGCTGACCGACCCCGGCCTCCCGACCGAGGAGACGGTCATCGTCCGCGAGCTGCGGGTGCCGCGCACCGCGCTCGGCCTGATGGTCGGCCTGTCCCTGGGCATCGCCGGCGCGCTGGCCCAGGGCCACACCCGCAACCCGCTCGGCGACCCGGGCCTGCTCGGCGTCACCGCCGGGGCCTCCCTCGGCGTCGTCCTGGCCATCCACCTGCTCGGCGTCGGCACGCCGGCCGGGTACGTCTGGTTCGCCTTCGCCGGTGCCCTCGTGGGCACCGTGCTCGTCTTCTCGCTCGGCTCGGTCGGCCGCGGCGGCGCCACGCCGGTCACCCTGGCCCTGGCCGGCGCCGCGCTGTCGGCGCTGTTCTACGCGCTGGTCCGGGCGATCCTGGTCAGCGACACCGACAGCCTCGACGCCTTCCGGTTCTGGGTGGTCGGCGCCCTGGCCGGTCGCGGCGCCGACGTCGCCTGGCAGGTGGCGCCGTTCATCGCGGTCGGCCTGGTGCTCGCCCTGGTCAACGCCCCCGCCCTCGACCTGCTGGGCCTGGGCGAGGACGTCGCCCGCGGGCTGGGCCAGCGGGTGTGGCTGGCCCAGTCGGTCGGGCTGGCCGCGGTCACCCTGCTCTGCGGCGCGGCGACGGCGGCCTGCGGGCCCATCGCCTTCGTCGGCCTGGTGGTGCCGCACGTCGTCCGGGCGTTCACCGGCCCCGCCCACCGCTGGCTGGTGCCCTGCTCCGGCCTGCTCGGGGCCGCCCTGCTGCTGATCGCCGACGTCGTCGGCCGCGTCGTCGTCCGCCCCGGCGAGCTGCAGGTCGGCATCGTGCTGGCCCTGCTCGGGGCGCCGTTCTTCATCGCGCTGATCCGCCGGCGCCGGCTGGCGAGCACGTGACGGCGACGACCGGGCGGGTCCGCCGGCCCGGCGGGACCGTCGTCCGCATCGGGCCGGTCTCCGGCCGGGTCCGCTGGCGGCAGGTCGCCGTGCCGCTCGGCGCGGCCGTCGCCGTCGTCCTGCTGTCCGCGGCCGGCCTCGGCCGCGGCGACTTCCCGATCGGCCTGACCGACGTGCTGCGCAGCCTGGTGGGCCTGAGCGAGCAGACCCAGCGGTTCATCGTCCTGGAGCTGCGGGCGCCGCGCATCGCCGTCGGCGCGCTGGTCGGCCTGGCCCTCGGGGTGGCCGGCGCCCTCTTCCAGACCTCCGCCCGCAACCCGCTGGCCTCCCCCGACGTCCTCGGCATCACGCAGGGCGCGTCGGCCGGCGCGGTCGCGGCGATCGTCCTCGGCGGGACGGCGAGCGGCATCGGCGTCCCCCTCGCCGCACTGCTCGGCGCCCTGGTCACCGGCCTGCTCCTGCTGCTGCTCGCCTGGCGCGCCGGGATCGACGACTACCGGCTGGTGCTGGTCGGCATCGCGCTGTGGGCGGTCGCGGCGGCGCTCGTCGACTGGCTGCTCACCCGCGCCGAGGTCTACGACGCCGCGTCGGCCTACGTGTGGATCACCGGCTCGCTCAACGCCCGGACCTGGGGCGAGGCCGTGCCGCTGCTGGTCGCCCTGGCCGTCCTGCTGCCGGCCGCGCTGGCCTGCAGCCGTGCGCTGGGCGTCGTCCAGTTCGGGGACGACACGGCCCGCGGCCTGGGGGTGCGCCTCGTCCCCACCCAGGCGCTCGTGGTCCTCGTCGCGGTCGGGCTCACCGCCGCCGCCGTGGCCGCGGCCGGTCCGATCTCCTACGTCGCGCTGGTGGTCCCGCAGGTCGCGATCCGGCTCACCGGCGGCTCGCGGCCGCCGCTGCTGGCCTCCGGCCTGCTCGGCGCCGCTCTCGTCGTCGGCGCGGACCTGCTGACCCGCACCGTGCTCCCCCAGGCGCTGCCGGTCGGTGTGCTCACCGCCGCCGTCGGCGCGCCGTACCTGCTCTGGCTCCTCGTCCGCGGAAGGCGGCGATCCACCCTGTGACCACCACCCCCACCCTGCCGGGGACCGGAACGGTCCGTCTCGCCGCCGAGTCGGTCAGCCTGGCCTACGACGACCGGGTGGTCGTCCGCGACCTGGATCTGCAGCTCACCGACGGGTCGTTCACCGCCATCGTCGGCCCCAACGGCTGCGGCAAGTCCACGCTGCTGCGGGCGCTGGGCCGGCTGCTGCGCCCGGTCAGCGGCCAGGTGCTGCTCGACGGCCGGGCGATCGCGCGGACGCCGACCCGCGAGGTGGCCCGGGTGCTCGGCCTGCTGCCCCAGACGCCGGTCGCCCCCGAGGGCCTCACCGTCGGTGACCTCGTCGCACGCGGCCGGCACCCCCACCAGTCGTGGCTGCGCCAGTGGTCCCGCGACGACGAGGCGGCGGTGGCCGAGGCGCTCACCTGGACCGACATGGCCGACCTCGCCGACCGGCCCGTCGACGAGCTCTCCGGCGGCCAGCGGCAGCGGGCCTGGATCTCCATGGCGCTCGCGCAGGGCACCGACCTGCTGCTGCTCGACGAGCCGACGACCTACCTGGACCTCTCCCACCAGATCGACGTCCTCGAGCTGGTGGCGCGGCTGCACGCCGAGCGCGGCCGCACCGTCGTCGTCGTGCTGCACGACCTCAACCTCGCCGCGCGCTACGCGCAGCGGCTGGTCGCGATGGACGACGGCGCGCTGGTCGCCTCCGGGACGCCGGAGGAGGTGCTCACCGAGCAGCTGCTGGCAAACGTCTTCGACCTGGAGGCGCGGATCGTGCCCGACCCGGTGGCCGGGACGCCGATGGTGGTGCCGGTCCGCCGGCTGCGGTGAGGGCCCCCTCCTCCCCACCCCTCGCAGGCTCGGGGCGGGACCCGGGAGGGGCCGTTCAGCCAGCGACGCCCTGCCGCCAGTAGCCCATGAACGCCACCGATCCGCGGGGGACGCCGAGGTCGCCGACCAGGTGGCGGCGCAGCCTCCGCACCACACCGGCCTCGCCCGCCAGCCAGGCGTAGCAGCCCGATGCGGCGTCCGGGTCCGGCACCTCCCAGAGCAGCTCGTCGCCGACCTCCTCCGGCGGCGCGGCGGGCGTCGAGGCGAGGCCGAGCCCGCACAGCGCCTCGTGCACGGCCGGCACCAGCAGCGACCCGCGCGCGGCGCCGTCCCGCGGCAGCCAGCGCAGCGTCGCCTCCGCCGGCAGGGCGACGTCCACCGCGTCGCCGGCCTCGGGCACCTCCAGCAGCGCGGTCACCGAGCGCGGCGCGTCGTCGAGGGACTCCAGGATCGCGCAGACCGCGGGCACGGCGGTCTCGTCGCCGGCCAGCAGCAGCGTGCGCGCGGCCGGAGGCGGCGCCCACTCCACGCCCCACGGCCGGCCGGAGCCGGGCCGGTCCGGGCCCAGCAGCGTGATCCGGTCGCCGGGCACCGCCGCGGCGGCCCAGCTCGCGGCCGGGCCGGCGTGCCCGTCCTCGACCCCGTGCAGGACGACGTCGACGTCGAGCTCGGCGCGCTCGGGGCGGACCGCCCGCACGGTGTAGGTGCGGATGACCGGGCGCTGCTCCTCGGGCATCGCGCAGTACTCCGGGTACCAGTCCGGACCGCGCTCGCGCAGCCGGTCCAGCCCGGCGTCGTCGCGGGAGAGCACCAGCTTGAAGCGCTGGTCGCAGCCGGCCGCACCGAACCCGGCGAGCTCGGGACCGGTGAGGGTCAGCCGCACGGAGCTCGGGCCCAGCCGGCGGACGGCGGCCACCGCGGCGTCGAAGAACTGCCAGGCGGGTGCGGCCCCGACCTCCGGCTGCGCGGTGAGCGTCATGCGTCGTCCCCCGTCCCGGGCTCCCCTTGTAGCGCCCTACTTAGGCAAGGCTAACCTGAGCGTCCCGGCCAAGGAACACCTCGGGCCCGAACGGGAGGAGACCCGTTGCACCGCAGACCCCGCCGCCTGACCGGCGCCGCCCTCACCCTCGCCGCGCTGGTCGCGACGGCCGGCTGCTCCGGGAGGTCCGCCGAGCCGGCCGTGGCGGAGGAGCAGGGCGGCTGGAGCTTCACCGACGACCTCGGCAGCACCGTCGAGCTCGACGCCGTCCCGCAGCGGGTCGCGGGCCTCAACGACGTCGTGGCCTCGCTGTGGAACTACGGCGTGGAGCCGGTCGCCGCCTTCGGCCAGACGTCCGCGGCGGACGACGTGGCCTTCGAGGGCCGTGACCTCGCCGACCTGGAGATCGTCGGCGAGAGCTACGGGCAGATCGATCTCGAGCGCCTGGCCGCGGCCGACCCCGACGTCATCGTCACCTCGGTGTACCCGACCGACTCCTCGGGCGCCCTGGACCCCGGGCAACCGCTCTACGGGTTCGAGTCGATCCAGCAGCAGGAGCAGGTGGCCCGGATCGCACCGATCGTCGCGATCGCCTACCGCGGGTCGGCCGCCGACGTCATCGAGCGCACCGTCGAGCTCGCGGAGTCCCTCGGCGCCGACAGCGCGACGATCGACGCCGCACGTGAGGACTACGAGGCGGCGTCGGCCCAGCTCACCGCAGCCGGCGAGCGCGGGATCACCGTGCTGCCGGTCTACGCCACCGCCTCGGACGGCTGGTGGATGGGCAAGGCGCCCGACGACCCCTCGCTGCGCCTCTACTCCGACCTGGGCGTCGACTTCGTCGACCCGGGCGGCGACACCTACTTCTGGGAGACCGTCAGCTGGGAGCAGGTCCCCCGGTACCCGAGCGACGTGATCCTGTACTCGCTGCGCGGCGGCGAGACGCCGGAGCAGATGCGCGCCCAGCCGACCTATCCCCTGCTGCCCGCGGTGCAGGCCGGCCAGGAGCACCCGTGGAAGTACATCGGCATGGACCACACCGCCCAGGCCGCCTACATGTCCGAGCTGGTCCGCTGGCTGGACGAGGCCCGGAAGGTGACATGAAGTCGAAGGACCCCGTCCTCCTCACCGCTCGCAAGCTCGCGGCGAGCCTCTGGACGGGGCCAGCGGAACTCTGCAGGGGCCGGTGGCCGTTCAGGCGGGGGCCGGCTCCGGCAGGGGAGCCGGCTTCCGGGGCGCCCGCGCGGTCTGCGCCAGCCCGATGCCCACGAGGACGACGAGACCGCCGAGCACCTGCCAGCCGGAGAGCACCTGCTCGACCCACACCCAGGCGACGAGCGAGGCCAGCACCGGCTCCACCGTGGCGATCAGCCCAGCCGTCGTCGGGGGCAGGTGGCGCAGCGCCGCCAAGGACAGCCAGAACGGCAGCACCGCCCCGAGGACGACGATCCAGCCGACCAGCACCCACAGCGGCAGCTCCAGCGAGCCGACCGAGACCGGCACCGAGGAGCCGAGCACGCCCGGGTCGAACGGCCAGAACGGCGCGGCGACCGCCCAGAACAGCGCGGCCGCGACGAAGCTCCAGCAGGTGAGCGCCACCGGGTCGCGGGTGGTCGTGCCGCGCTCCCCCATCAGGTAGTAGCCGGCCAGGCAGAGCGCCGCAGCGAGGGCCGCGGCCACGCCACCCACGTCGAGCGAGCCGCCGCCCTGCCACACCTCGGCGACCAGCACCAGCCCCGACAGCGACAGCCCGAGCGCGGCCCACAGCCGGCGGCGCACCCGCTCGCCGCGCACCAGCCACACCCACAGCGCGATGAACACCGGAGCGGTCATCTCGAAGACCAGCGCGATGCCGACCGGCAACCGGCCGATCGCCACGTAGTAGAGGTACTGGGTCGACGCGATGCCGACCACGCCGAACGCGGCGAGGAAGGGCACCTCGCGCCACGAGACCCGCAGCCGCGCCGGCGCCACGACGGCCAGGACGGCGAGCAGCACGACCGCCGCCCCGCCGCAGCGCAGCGCCGTCAACCAGGGCGCGGGGACCCCCGCCTGGAGGGCCAGCGTGGAGACGGTGCCGTTGACGGCGAACAGGCCCGCGGCGCCGACGGTCAGCGCGGAGCCGAGCGGAGGACGGGGCACGGGGTCGACGGTAGCGACCGTCCGGCCCTGAGCCCCCTACCGGGGGGTCACTGGACGGCGGCGGGGTCCATCCAGACGGCCTCCCAGACGTGCCCGTCGGGGTCGGCGAAGCTGACGCCGTACATGAAGCCGTGGTCCTGCGCCGGCATCCACGCCTTCCCGCCGGAGGCCAGTGCCCGCGCCAGCAGGTCGTCGGCCTCCTCCCGGCTCCCGGCCGACAGCGCGTTGAGCACGGTGGTCGTCTTCGCCGGGTCGCCGACCTCGGCGCCCTCGGGGAGGAAGTCGGCGAACCGGTCCCGGGTCAGCAGCATCACCACGATGTTGTCCGCGACGACGACCGACGCCGTCCGCTCGTCGGAGAACTGCTCGTTGAAGCCGAAGCCGAGGCCGCTGTAGAAGGCCCGGGACGCGGCCAGGTCGCTCACGGGCAGGTTGACGAAGATCCAGCGCACGGTGTGCTCCCGTCGTCGCGGGGGCCCGGTCGGCCCCGTCACAGGTACGACGGGGCCGACCGGCCGAACTCATCGCCCGCGGCCGGGGACCGGCGAGCCGGCCTCGGGCAGCGGCGAGCCGACGTCGCGCGCCGTCCGGTCGCCGTCGGAGCCGCGCCGCTCCGTGGCCGGCAGCGGGGTGGTGCGGGTCGGGGTGTCCGGGATGCCGTCGTGGTCGGCGTCCGGTGCGGCCTCGACCACCAGCACGAAGTCCTCGCCGTGCCGGGTGATGCCGTCGACGACGGCCTGCTCGACCGCCTCGGCCGCGACCGAGCGCCGCAGCATGAGCGGGTCCGAGCGGACGTCCTTGGCCAGCGACACCGCCATCCCGACCATCACCAGCGCGAAGGGCAGCGCGGCGATGATCGTCAGGTTCTGCAGGCCGGTCAGGGCCTCGTCGCCGCCGACCAGCAGCATGATCGCGGCCACGGCGCCCATGACGACGCCCCAGAAGACGACCACTGTCCGGCTCGGCTCGATCGTGCCGCGCTCGGACAGCGACCCCATGACGATCGAGGCGGCGTCGGCGCCGGAGACGAAGAAGATCGCGACCAGCACCATGACCAGCACGGTCATCACGGTGGCCAGGGGGTAGGTGTCCAGGACGCCGAACAGCTGCCCCTCCGTGGTGGCCTGCCCGGCCACGTCGACGCCGCTGCGCTGTGCGGCGATCCCGGCCCCGCCGAAGACGGCGAACCAGACGAGGCTCACCACGCTCGGCACCAGCAGCACGCCGGTGACGAACTGGCGGATGGTGCGGCCCCGGCTGATCCGCGCGATGAACAGCCCGACGAACGGCGTCCAGCTGATCCACCAGGCCCAGTAGAAGACCGTCCACCCGCGCAGCCACGCGGCCGTGGCGTCGCCGCCGCTGGCCTCGGTGCGGGCGGCCATCCGGGCCAGCTCGGCGAAGTAGGTGCCGATCGTGGTGGGCAGCAGGTTGAGGATCAGCACGGTCGGGCCGACGAGGAACACGAACACGGCCAGGACGACGGCGAGCACCATGTTGGTGTTGGCCAGCCACTGGATGCCCTTGGCGATGCCGGAGACGGCGGAGGCGACGAAGGCCGCCGTCAGCACCGCGATGATCACCACGAGCAGGCCGCTGCCGGCGTCCCCCACCCAGCCGAGGATCTCGACGCCGCTGCCGATCTGCAGCGCACCGAGGCCGAGCGAGGCCGCCGAGCCGAACAGCGTGGCGAAGATGGCCAGGACGTCGATGGTCCTCCCGGCCCAGCCCTCGGTGCGGCGCTGTCCGAACAGCGGCGCGAACGCGGAGCTGATCAGCTGCCGCCGGCCGCGGCGGAAGGTGCCGTAGGCGATCGCCAGGCCGACGACGGCGTAGATGGCCCACGGGTGCAGCGACCAGTGGAACATCGTGGTCGCCATCGCGGTCTGCAGGGCCTCGGGCGTCTCGGCCGCGACGGTGTCCGGCGGGGGCGAGACGTAGTGCGACAGGGGCTCGCTGACGCCGAAGAACATCAATCCGATGCCCATTCCGGCGCTGAACATCATCGCGACCCAGGAGACGGTCCGGAACTCCGGTCGCTCGTCGTCCCGGCCCAGCGGGATCCGCCCGTACTTGCCGGCCGCCAGCCAGAGCACGAAGACGACGAACGCCGAGGCGAGCAGCACGAACAGCCAGCCGAGGTTGGTCTCCACCCACTCGAGGGCGGTGGCGCTGGCCGACCCCAGGCCCTCCGGGGTGGCGAAGCCCCAGGCGACGAAGGCCAGGGCCACCACGGCGGAGACCCCGAAGACGACCCGGTCCAGCGACCCCCCGCGGTCGGCCGGCGACGGCGGTGGCTCGGCGACGGCGGGGTGGGTCTCCGCGGACCCGGACGGTCTGGGGTGTGCAGGTGTGGTGGTCACAGGTGTCCGTGGCGCCGGTCTCGGCGCACCTCCCTCTCTCGTTCGACGACGGGTCCCGACGGCACCAGGGGCGCCGGCGGCAACCCGTCCACGGTAGGGACGTCGTGCGACGGGTGCGGGTTCGCCCTGATCTGGGCGGGACCTCTCTCGGGAGGACGACCGGGTGCTGTGTGCCCACCCCGGGGGCCGGGCACACACCCGGCAGCGAGGCGTCCGCCCGGCCGGGACGGCGGCGCCGTGACAGGGGGAGGTCCCGACCGTGAGTGAGCCGCGTCCGCCCTGGTCGGCGCGCCGTCGGAGACTGCTGCTGTGGCTGGCGGTGGGGGCGGTCCTCGGGGGCCTGGGCGCCGTCGGTCTGCCGAACGAGTTCGGGGTCACGGCGGGCTTCGTGGCCGCCCTCTGCGCCTTCCTCCTCGTGGCCGCGCTGGTGGTGTTCATCACCGTGCCCGGGCCCGACACCCTGGGCACCCTGTTGCGCACGTCACCGCTGGCGGGGGCGGTGCTGGTGGTCGCCGTCCTGCTGGTGATGGCCAACCCGGCCGGGTCGCTGCGCTGGCTGTGGGTGGTCGCCGCGGTCGCCGCCGCCGGGTGGACGGCGTTCGCCGTGTGGGAGACCCGCCGCTCGGGCGGCTGACCGCGGCGGCAGACTCGACACCCGTGACCGCCGGCCTGCCCACCGCCCTCTACGTGCCCGACGGCGACGGCTTCGTCGCCACCGACCTGACCATCGGGCCGTGGGACCCGGGACTGCAGCACGCCGGGCCGGTCGCCGCCCTGCTGGCCCGCGAGGCCGAACGGGTCAGCGAGATCCCCGACGGGCATACCGTGCGGCTGGCCTTCGACATCCTCGCGCCGGTGCCGGTGGGCCCGGTGCAGGTCAGCGCCCGGCTGCTGCGGCCGGGACGGCGGATCGAGCTGGTGGAGGCGGTGCTCACCGCGGACACCTCGGCGCGGCCGCTCGTGCGGTTGACCGCCTGGCGGATGCGCAGCTCCACGGTCGAGGGGACGCCGGTGGCCGGCGTCCCGCTGCCCGGGCCGGAGGAGAGCCGCCCGGAGACGCCGACCTTCTTCACCACCGACGTCGCCTACCACCGGGCGCTGGAGTGGCGCTTCGTGCACGGGTCGTTCAACGCGCCCGGTCCGGCGGCCGCGTGGACCCGGGCGCTGTGCACCCTGGTCGAGGGCGAGCCGATGAGCCCGCTCCAGCACCTGCTGGTGATGACCGACGCGGCCAGCGGCATCTCCGCCGTCCTGGACTGGCAGCGGGCCACTTTCGCCAACGTCGACCTCACCGTCGCCCTGGTGCGCCCGCCGGCCGGGGAGTGGCTGGGCGTCGACGCCGCGACCACGATCGGCTCGGCCGGCGCCGGGCAGTGCTTCGCTGAGCTCCACGACGCCACCGGCCGGATCGGCCGCTCGGCGCAGGCCCTGTTCGTCGCGCCGCGCTGACCCGGTGGTGGCGCTGCCGAGGTCCGTTGGAGAGGCTGGAGCGCGATGGCACCGCTGGACCCACTGCAGACCTGGCTCGCCAGTCGTGGGCTGGAGATCGCCCTCATCGTCCTGGGGTCGGTCCTGCTGGCCCGCTTCGTCGCCTGGGTCGGCGAGAAGATCACCGACCGCATCGACGCCCGCGCGACCGGCGGCGACGCCCTGGTGCGCTCCGAGGCCGCCAAGCACCGGCACTCGCTGACCCAGGTGATCACCTGGACGTTGGTCGTGATGGTCTACGCGGTCGCCGTCTTCGCCGTCCTGGACCGGGCGGGCATCCCGATCGGCGGACTGGTGGCGCCGGCGACCGTGCTGGGCGTCGGACTGGGCTTCGGCGCGCAGCGGGTCGTCGGTGACGTGCTGGCGGGCTTCTTCATTATCACCGAGCGGCAGTACGGCTTCGGTGACGTCGTCTCCATCACGGTGGTCGGGGCCGGTGACCCGGCCGAGGGGACGATCGAGGACGTCACGCTGCGGGTCACCCGGCTGCGGTCCTCCAACGGCGAGGTGATCACCCTGCCCAACGGGCAGATCGTGAAGGTCGTCAACCTCTCCCGCGACTGGGCACGGGCCGTCGTCGACGTCCCCGTGCCGACGACGCTGGACGTCAGCCGGGTCAACGACATCCTCAAGGAGGTGGGCGCGGAGGCGTTCCGCGACCAGGGGTTGCGCCTGCTGCTGCTCGACCCGCCCAGCGTGATGGGGGTGGAGACCATCGACCTCGAGCAGGTCAATGTCCGGATGGTCGCCCGCACGCTGCCCGGCAAGCAGTTCGAGGTCGGCCGCGACCTGCGCGCCCGCGTCGTCCAGGCCTTCCGGCAGGCCGGCCTCAACGTCCCGGCGCCGACGGCGGGCGCGCCGACCGGTGGGCTCTCCACCTCCTCGGACGGCGCCCGGTGACCACCCCGGAGACCAACGGCCCCGGCGAGCCGACCGGCGAGCTGTCGGTGAGCACCGCGCCGCCGCCCGCGCCGCGCCGCTGGTGGACGGCGGTGCCGCACCACCTCGGCCGCGCGCGCACCTCGACCGTCGTCCTGACCCTGCTGTTCGTCGGGCTCTACGCGCTCTACCTCAACGTCCGCCCGCCGGACCCGCCCGCCGGGGCTCCGTCGGGGTCGACGGTGCAGACGTCGGCTCCGGCGGCCACCGGACCCGCGGAGCCGACGGAGAGCTCCGCACCCACCACGACGGCCCCCACCACGGAACCGACGACCGCGCCGTCGCCGACGGAGGAGAGCGGGCCGGCCGGGGAGTCGCCGGGGCAGACGCCGACGACGGTGCAGCCGACGACCACGGAGGCCCCGGCCACACAGGCGCCGGCCACGCCGCCGCGGACGACGGCGGCCTCCCCGACGCCGTGACCGCGCCGGTGTGAGCACCCTGGCCGTGCCGCGCCGAGCGCGCACAGGGCAGGATCGGCATCCCGTGCCTCGTCGCCCGCGAGGCCCAGTGGAGGGAGAACCCGTGGCTGACCGATCCCTGACCCGGCGTGGACGGGCCGCCGTCGCGGCCGTCGCCGGCCTCACCCTCGTCCTCGCCGGCTGCGGGGGCGACGCCGGCGACACCGGCGGCACCAGCACCGGCGGTGGCACCGGCGCGGCGGACACCGGCGAGCCGCTGCCGAGCGTCGCGGCCGACGATGCGCTGGCCGCGCGGGTCCCCCCGGCCGTGGCCGAGGACGGCGTGATCACCGTGGGCAGCGACAGCACGTACGCGCCCAGCGAGTTCCTCGCCGAGGACGGCCAGACGATCGTCGGCTTCGACGTCGACCTGTTCGAGCTGGTCGCGCAGAAGCTGGGCCTGGACGCGCAGTTCGAGACCGCGCCGTTCGACTCGATCATCGCCGGCGTGGGTTCGGGCCGGTACGAGGTGGGTGTCTCGTCGTTCACGATCAACCCCGAGCGCCTCCAGCAGGCCACCATGGTCAGCTACTTCAACGCCGGCACCCAGTGGGCCACCCGCGCCGGCAACCCGGACGGCGTGGACCCCGAGAACGCCTGCGGGCTGTCCATCGCCGTGCAGCGCGGCACCGTGCAGGTCGACGACATCACCGCCCGCTCCCAGGCGTGCGAGACCGCCGGGCAGGAGCCGATCACGATCGACCAGTACGACGCCCAGAGCGATGCCACGGCCGCGGTGGTCTCCGGCCGCGACGTCGCCGTCCTGGCCGACTCGCCGGTCATGGCCTACGCCGTCGCGCAGACCAACGGGCAGCTGGAGCTCCTCGGCGACATCTACGACTCGGCGCCCTACGGCTATGTGATCCCGAAGGACCAGACCGACTTCGCGCAGGCGGTCGCCGACGCCGTGCAGGCGCTGATCGACGACGGCACCTACACCCAGGTCCTCGGGCGGTGGGGCGTGGAGGACGGCGCCATCGACGACCCGACGGTCAACCCCACCGTCGGCTGACCCGGAGGACTCCCACCATGGCCGCGGAGGCTCCCGACACGACGGCCCGGCCGGCACCGCCCGAGCAGATCCGCGCGGTGCCGGTCCGGCACCCGGGCCGATGGGTCGCCGCCGCCGTCATCGCCGTGCTGGCGGCCATGTTCGTCCACATGCTGGCCACCAACCCGGTGTTCCAGTGGGGCTTCATGCTCGACAACATGTTCACCCCCGCGGTGCTCCGCGGGGCGCGGACCACGCTGGTGATGACGGTCGCGGCCATGGTGCTGGGCGTGCTGCTCGGCGTCGTCCTCGCCGTGATGCGGCTGTCGCCGAACCCGGTCGTCTCGAGCGCGGCGTGGACCTACATCTGGTTCTTCCGCGCCATCCCGCGCATCGTGCTGCTGTTCTTCATCGCCAACCTCGGCGCCCTGTACGCGACCTACGACCTGGGCATCCCGTTCGACCGGCAGCTGATGGACCTGTTCGGCTTCGAGGGCGACTGGCGCTTCCTCGGGCTGAACGGCAACCAGATCTTCGCCGGGTTCACCGCCGGCCTGCTGGGCCTGGCGCTGTCCGAGGGCGCGTACATGGCCGAGATCGTGCGGGCCGGCATCCAGTCGGTCGACCCCGGCCAGGCGGAGGCGGCCAGCGCCCTGGGCCTCAGCCGCGGCAAGGCGATGCGCCGGATCGTCCTCCCCCAGGCGATGCGGGTGATCATCCCGCCGACGGGCAACGAGACGATCGCGATGCTGAAGGACACCTCGCTGCTGATCGCCGTCCCGGTGACCAGCGAGCTGAACTTCCAGCTGCGGGCCATCGGCAGCCGGACCTTCCAGATCATCCCGATGGCCGTGGCCTCGATCCTCTGGTATCTGGCCCTGACCAGCCTGCTCATGGTCGGCCAGTACTTCCTGGAGAAGCGGTTCAGCCGGGGCGTCGGCTCGCGGGAGACCCGCGCGCAGCGAGCTGCCCGCCGGGCCGCCGACGTGGGGAGCTCGAAGTGAGCAGCAACGGGCAGGCCATGGTCAAGGCCGAGGGTGTGCACAAGTCCTACGGCTCGGTCGAGGTGCTCCGGGGCATCGACCTCGAGGTCGCGCCGGGCGAGGTGGTCTGCGTCGTCGGCCCGTCCGGCTCGGGCAAGTCGACGTTCCTGCGCTGCATCAACCACCTGGAGAAGATCGACGCCGGCCGGCTGTGGGTCGACGGCCACCTCGTGGGGTACCGCGAGAAGGGCGGGAAGCTGCACGAGCTGCGCGACAGGGAGGTCGCCGCGCAGCGCCGGGACATCGGCATGGTGTTCCAGCGGTTCAACCTCTTCCCGCACATGACGGCGCTGGAGAACGTCGTCGAGGCGCCCACCCAGGTGAAGGGAGTGCGCAGGGAGGAGGCGCGGCGGCGGGGGGTCGAGCTGCTCGAGCGGGTGGGGCTCGGGGAGCGCGTGCACAACTACCCGAACCAGCTCTCCGGCGGGCAGCAGCAGCGGGTGGCGATCGCGCGGGCGCTGGCGATGGAGCCCAAGCTGATGCTCTTCGACGAGCCGACGTCCGCGCTGGATCCGGAGCTGGTCGGCGAGGTCCTCGACGTCATGCGGGGCCTGGCCGAGTCGGGGATGACGATGGTCGTGGTCACCCACGAGATGGGCTTCGCCCGCGAGGTCGGCGACACGCTGGTCTTCATCGACGAGGGTGTGGTGCTGGAGGCCGGCCCACCCCGGCAGGTGCTCACCGACCCGCAGCACCCGCGCTGCCAGGCGTTCCTGTCGAAGGTGCTCTAGAAGCGCGTGACGACGGCGATGCCGGCACCGCGGCCGACCTCGGCGAGCGCGGCACCGGCCTCGTCGAGGGTGAGCTGCCGCGTGACCAGGGCCTGCGGCCGCAGCCGGCCGGCCCCGATGAGGCCGAGCAGCTCGGGATAGGCGTGCGCGGCCATGCCGTGGCTGCCCAGCACCTGCAGCTCGTGGGCGACGACGAGATCCATGGGCACCGCGGGCCGGCCCTGCGCCGGCGGCAGCAGCCCGACCTGCACGTGCCGGCCCCGCGGTCGCAGCGACCGGACCGAGTTCTCGCAGGTCACGGCCGCGCCGAGGGCGTCGAGGGAGACGTGCGCACCCCCACCGGTGAGCTCGGCGACGGCGGCCGGGACGTCACCGCCGCCGTCCACCGTGTGCTCGGCGCCGTTGGCAGCGGCGAGCTGCAGTGCCGCCGGGGAGACGTCGACGGCGATCACCCGGGCGCCCGCGGTGACGGCCACCTGCACCGCCGAGAGCCCCACGCCGCCGCAGCCGTGCACGGCGACCCACTCACCGGGCCGGACCCGCGCGACCTGCGCCACCGCGCGGAAGGCGGTGGCGAACCGGCAGCCCAGGCTGGCGGCGGTGGCGGCGTCCAGCCCGTCGGGCAGCGCGACCAGGTTGACGTCGGCGGCGTCGAGCGCGACGTACTCGGCCATCGAGCCCCAGTGCGTGAACCCGGGCTGGGTCTGCCGGGTGCATACCTGGTGCTCGCCGGCGGCGCACTGCGCGCAGCGGCCGCAGGCGTTCACGAACGGGACGGTGACGCGGTCGCCCACCCGCCAGCGCCGGACGTCCGCCCCGACGGCGGCGACGGTGCCGGCCAGCTCGTGCCCGGGCACGTGCGGCAGGACGACGTCCGGGTCGTGGCCCTGCCAGGCGTGCCAGTCGCTGCGGCAGACGCCGCTGGCGCCCACCCGGACGACGACGCCGCCGGGCGCCGGGTCGGGAGCGGGGACGTCCTGCACGGTCAGCGGGCCGCCGAAGGACTCGAACAGGAGTGCACGCACCCGGGCAGCCTCCCCCAGGCCGTGGCGGGTCGGCTGCCCGGCTCAGTCCATCGCGTCGCCGGGGGTCTGCCCGGCCGGCGGGAGCTTGGTGCGGACGACCGGGCGTACCTTGCGGGCGCTGTCGAGCCGCTCGGTGTAGCTGGCGGCGTTGCCGCGGATGTGCAGCAGGTCGTCGTCCGTGGCCTGCCGGATCACCTTGGCGGGGACGCCGGCGACGAGCGAACCCGGCGGCACCTGCGTGCCCTGGGTGACGACGGCGCCGGCGGCGACGATCGAGCCCGAGCCGATGTACGCGCCGTTCATGACGACGCTGCCCATGCCGACCAGGACGTCGTCGTCGATGCGGGCGCCGTGCAGGACCACGCGGTGCCCGACGGTCACGCCGCGGCCCACGACGAGCGGGAAGCCGGGGTCGGAGTGCAGGGTGCAGCCATCCTGGACGTTGGAGCCCTCACCGATCTCGATGACCTCGGCATCGGCGCGCGCGACCGCGCCGTACCAGATGCTCGACCGCGGCCTCATCGTCACGGCGCCGACCACGACGGCCGTCGGCGCGACGAAGGCCTCGTCGTCGATGTGCGGGGACCCGAACGGCAACTCGGCGATGTAGTTCTCGGCCACGGCCGACAGCACAGCACAGCGCCGTCGGGGTCGCACTGCGGCCCTGCGGGGCCCACCGACCTACTGTCTCGTCCGCCGCGGGTCGTCGCCCCGCTGTCTCAGTACGGTGGTGGTTCGGTGACGGCGGTCAGGCCGGACGGGGTGGTGACGGTGAGGGTGCCGTCGGGGGCCAGGTCGTGTCGCCAGCCGGGGGCCTGGTGCTTCCCGCGGTGGTCACCGGTGCAGTAGCCGGCCAGGTTGGCCGCGGCGGTCTGCCCACCCTCGGCATACGCCCGGTGGTGATCCAGTTCCCCGTTTCGGGGCACGCGGCGGCGGCAGCCGGGAAAGCGGCAGCGCCGGTCGCGGGCCCGGACGAACCGGTCCAGTTCCGCCCCGGGTGTGTAGCCGTCGGTGGGCCCGGGCCTGCCCAGCCCGGGCCGGCCGCTCAGGTCGTGGCCGCAGGTCCGGGGTCTCGCAGCAGCGCGCGGCCTCGTGTGGTCGGGGCGCGGCTGTCGTGTCAGCTCCGGCCGGCGGGCCACGGCTCCGCTCAGTAGGGCGGTGGTTCGGTGACGGCGGTCAGGCCGGTGGGGGTGGTGACGGTGAGGGTGCCGTCGGGGGCCAGGTCGTGTCGCCAGCCGGGGGCCTGGTGTTTCCCGCGGTGGTCGCCGGTGCAGTAGCCGGCCAGGTTGGCCGCGGCGGTCTCCCCTCCCTCGGCATACGCCCGGTGGTGATCCAGCTCGCCG
>DATIMX010000078.1:0-9180 GCA_035474935.1 Geodermatophilus sp.
GGTCAGCCGCTCGCCGTCGGCGCCGAGCACGTCGGCCAGGTCGACGGAGCGGTCGGTGTACGGGGCCACCGAGCCGCGGGCGACGAGCGCGCCGGCGGCCGGGGCGCACATGACCCCGACCGCCCAGCCGTCGCCGGTCAGTGTGGTGGTCGACAGGCCGGACACGACGCCGTAGAAGCGGGCGTAGTCGCCGGAGACGACGAGCAGCGTGACCGGGTACTGCAGCACCTGCTGCGGCGCCTCCCGGCCGGGTGGCACCGACCAGACCGGGATCCAGAAGCGCTCCAGCAGGCCGGCGAACTCCGGCGCCGCGTCGTAGCGGTACATCACGTGGGAGGCGTCGCCCGGGGAGCGCAGGTGCGCGCGCTCGACGTGGTCCAGGGGCCGCGGGGCGGTGTCGGGTTCCATCAAGACCCCACCCTGCCCGGCTCCCTACCGTCCCGGCCATGACCTCACCGACGACCTCACCCCGCACCTCGATCGCCACCGCCCACGCCGCGGCCGACCGCCCGCTCACCGCCGTCCTCGACGCCGTCCCGGCCGACGCCTGGGACCGGCCCTCGACCTGCGAGGGGTGGACCGTGCGCGACGTCGTCCGGCACCTCGTGCAGACCCAGCGGGAGTTCCTCACCGAGCGCGGCGTCGACCTCGGAGCGGAGCCGGACGTCGACGCCGACCCGGCGGCGGCGTGGCGGGCCCACGCCGCGCGGGTCGCGGCGGCGGTCGCCGACCCGGCCGTCGCGGAGCAGGCGTACGACGGGTTCTTCGGCCCGACGACGGTCGGCGCGACCCTCGAGCAGTTCTACGTGTGGGACATGGTGGTGCACCGCTGGGACGTCGCCCGGTCGGTCGGCGCCGACCCCGCGCTCACCGACGCCGAGCTGGACCGCGTCGAGGCCGGGGCGGACGCGTTCGGCGAGGCGCTGTACATGGAGGGCATCTGCCGGCCCGCGGTCGAGCCGCCCGCCGACGCCGACCGCACGACGCGCGTGCTCGCCCGGCTGGGCCGCGCCTGAGCTCAGCCGGCGGGCTCCCGTGCCGGGAGGGCGTCCAGCGAGCGGCGCACGGTCTGGACGACGTCCCCCGCCACGAACAGGTCGTCGGCGGTGGTGGCCCGCGCCCGGCGGACCGCGTCGGCGAACTCCTGCAGGCACGCCCGCGCCCGGCGCAGGGCGCCGGGGTCGGCCGCCGCACCCTCCACCGAGCGCAGTGCGGCGGCCAGCGCGGCGAGGGTGCGGGCCGCGGACGGGCGCAGCGCGGGGCCGAGCGCGACCCGCTCGAACTCGGCCCGCTCGGTCTCGGCGATCACCTGGGTCAGCTGCTCGACCATCAGGCTCAGCCGCTCCAGCGCCCGGGCCTGCCGGTACTGCGCCTCCGCGGCGGCGCGGTGGTGGCGGGCCCGGCGGTTGCCCCGGCGCGCCTCGGCGGCCTGCTGCACCGCCTCCCGCATCTGCGCCAGCACCGGGTCGATCCGGTGCGTGCGCTGCCGCCACTCGTCCTCGGTGGGCGGGTGCTCCTGCTGCAGCCCGTCGGCGAGGTCCTCGAGCTGACCGGCCAGCGTGTCGCGCAGCGCCCGCAGCTGCTCGGCGGCCGGCGCGAGCGGCAGCGGCGGGAAGGCGGCGGTGACCGCGAGGCCGAGAACCGCACCGACGGCGGTCAGCCCCGTGTAGGCCACGACGAAGCCGGAGTCCTGCGTGCCGAGGACGAGCACGAACAGCGCCGAGGTCGCCGTCCAGCTGCCGGAGCTGCCCAGGTGCCGCCAGCCGGCCAGCAGCACGCTGGCGGCGACCACCACGGCGAGGGCCCCGAAGCCGTCCCCGAGCACGGCCGAGACCCCGAGGGCGACGGCGGCGCCGAGCGCGATCGCGGCGACCGACTGGATCGCCCCCCGCACCGAGCCGGACAGCGTCGTCGACGTCGCGATCACCGCGCCCAGCGGCGCGTAGTACGGGTACTGCTGGGCCGGGTCGAGGGGCAGCAGCCCGGCCACGTGCCAGGCCAGCGCCGCGGCCAGCGCGGCCTTCACGGCCAGCCCTCCCCGCGGGTGGCGCGCCCAGGTCCGCCGCACCCGGCCCGGCCGGCCGAGGTACGGCCGCCGGACGCCGCTCACCGACTCAGGTGCGCCCGGAGCGCGGCGACCACCATGCGGTGGTCCGCGAGCTGCGGCAGCCCGGAGACGACGACGGCGCCGACCGGCCCCACCGAGCGGACGACGACGGGGAACGCGCCGCCGTGGGCCGCGTAGAGGGCGGGGTCGAGGCCGAACTCCTCCTCGAACGTCGTCCCCCGCTCGATCGAGGCCTGCCGCACGTAGAGGCTGCTGTGCCCGAAACGGTGGACGACGCGGGTCTTGCGCTGGATCCACGAGTCGTTGTCCGGGCTGGTGCCCGGCAGCGAGGCGTGGAAGAGCTGGTGGCCGTGCCGGCTGACGTCGACCGCCACCGGGGCGCCGTCCCGCCGCGCGGCGGCCACCAGCGCCGAGCCGAGGTCCCAGGCGTCGTCGTTGGTGAAGGCGCTGAACTGCAGCTCCTCCTCCTCGGCGGCGAGGTCGGCGAGGGACGGGGAGGAGTCGGCCATGTCGCCTTCCTACCGCCTGACGCGCGAGGCTGTGCCCATGAGGTGGACCAAGGGGGTCGACCGGTTCCAGCGCCGGCACCCGGCGGCCGGGTTCCCGATCGCGGTGATCTACAAGTACATGGACGACGACGGCCACTTCCTCGCCGCCCTGGTCACCTACTACGGCTTCCTGTCGCTGTTCCCGACGCTGCTCCTGCTGGCCACCGTGCTGGGGCTGGTGCTGGCCGACAACCCGGAGCTCCAGCAGCAGCTGCTGGACTCCGCCCTGGCCGAGTTCCCGGTGATCGGGCCGCAGCTGACCCGGCCGGAGGGGCTCGGCGGTGGGGTCACCGGCATCGTGGTCGGCG
This sequence comes from Geodermatophilus sp., assembly GCA_035474935.1. Lineage (GTDB taxonomy): Bacteria > Actinomycetota > Actinomycetes > Mycobacteriales > Geodermatophilaceae > Geodermatophilus. Next base: position 2,925 of record DATIMX010000078.1, read on the forward strand.
GGGCGGTGGCCCTCTACGGCGCCCTGGGCCTGGGGCAGGCGCTCCAGCACGCGATGAACAACGTGTGGGCGGTGCCACGGCACAGCCGGCCCGACCCGTTCACCTCCCGCGGGCGCAGCCTGCTGCTGCTGTTCACGCTCGGTCTGCTCCTGCTGGCCAGTACCGTGCTCGCGGCGCTGGGCACGGGCGCGGCCGCCTTCGGCGCGTTCAGCGGCGGACTGCACGTGCTGCTCACCGCCGCCTCGGTGCTGGCCAACGCCGCCGTCTTCGTGCTCGGCTTCCGCATCACCACGGCCCGCCGGCTGACCACCCGGCAGGTGGCGCCCGGCGCCCTGACCGCCGCGCTGCTGTGGCAGCTGCTGCAGTCCTTCGGCGGCGTCTACGTCGCCCGCGTGGTGGCCAACGCCAGCGCCGTCGACGCGGTCTTCGCCCTCGTCCTCGGGCTGCTCGCGTTCATCTACGTGGGCGCGGTCGCGCTGATGCTCTGCGTGGAGATCGACGTGGTCCGGGTCGACCACCTGTACCCCCGGGCGCTGCTCACGCCCTTCGTCGACCACAAGGACCTCACCGAGGGCGACGAGCGGGTCTACTCGGACGCCGCGCGCGCCCAGCAGGCGGTGCGGCACCAGGAGGTCGACGTCCGCTTCGAGTCGGGGGACGACGGGGCCTGACCCGCGGCGGGGGAGCGGGAGCCGCCGGTCCTCTCGGCGAGATCACGCGATCTCGCACTGCTGGGCAGCCGGGAGCGTGCGAGATCCCGCGATCTCGCCGGTGCTGGACCCGTGGGTGGCCGGAAATCCGGTGGCGGCCCGATGAGTCCGGCGCGCACATTCGGTCGGAGGGGCAGAGGACGCTGCGACGCACCACCTGCTGAGGAGCCCGGATGACCGCCCAGCCAGCGCTCGCCATCGAGGCGGTCGGCCTCGAGAAGTCCTTCGGGAACACCCGGGCGGTGGCCGGCGTCGACCTCGCCGTCCCCGCCGGCGCCATCTACGGGGTGCTCGGACCCAACGGCGCCGGGAAGACCACCACGATCCGGATGCTCGCCACGCTGGTCGAACCCGACGCCGGCAGCGCGCGGGTCCTGGGGCACGACGTGGTCACCGAGTCCGACGCCGTCCGCGGCCTGGTCAGCCTCACCGGTCAGCTCGCCTCGGTCGACGAGGAGCTCACCGGCCGCGAGAACCTGGTGCTCGTCGGCCGGCTGCTCGGCCACCGCCGGGCCGCGGCCCGGGCCCGGGCCGACGAGCTGCTGGAGGCCTTCGGCGTCGCCGACGCCGCGGGCAGGCTGGTCAAGCACTGGTCCGGGGGCATGCGCCGCCGGCTGGACATCGCGGCCAGCATCGTCGTCACCCCGCAGCTGGTGTTCCTCGACGAGCCGACGACCGGGCTGGACCCGCGGTCGCGCAACCAGGTCTGGGAGATCGCCCGGGCGCTGGCCGCCGCCGGGACGACGATCCTGCTCTGCACCCAGTACCTGGAGGAGGCCGACCAGCTGGCCGACGGCATCGCGGTCATCGACCGCGGCCGGGTCATCGCCGAGGGCACCCCCGGCCAGCTCAAGGCCTCGGTGGGCACCGGCTCGCTGCACGTGCGGCTGCTCGACCCCGGCCGACGTGCGGAGGCCGCCCGCATCCTCGAGGCCGCGGTCGGCACCGTGGTGCTGGAGCCGGACCCGGCCGCGCTCTCGGCCGCCTGCGCGGACGCCGAGCGTGCGGCCGTGGGCGTCGGTGAGCTGGGCCGTGCCGGCGTCGGCGTCGCCGGCTTCGCCCTCGACCAGCCCAGCCTGGACGAGGTCTTCCTGGCCCTCACCGGACACGCCGCCGAGCCCACCGCCACCCTCGAGGAGCAGGCGACATGACCGCCACCACCAGCGCACCCGGCTCCGCCGACACCGCCGCCGTCCGCCGGGCCATCGCCGACACCGCGCGGCCGCCGCGCCCCGGTCGCCTGTCGACCGCGCTGACCTTCGGCTGGCGCGGCATGCTCAAGGTCAAGCACGTGCCCGAGCAGCTGCTCGACGTCACGGTCACCCCGGTGATGTTCCTGCTGCTGTTCACCTACCTGTTCGGCGGCGCCATCGCCGGCTCGACCAGCGCCTACCTCGACTACACCCTGCCGGGTCTGCTGGTCATGTCGGTGCTGTTCACCACCGTCTACTCCGGCGTCTCGCTGAACACCGACCTCACCAAGGGCGTGGTCGACCGGTTCCGGTCGCTGCCGATCTGGCGGCCGGCGCCGCTGCTGGGGTCGCTCCTGGGGGACAGCGTCCGCTACGTCGTGGCCGGCACGGTGATCATCGGGGTCGGCGTCGCCCTGGGGTACCGGCCGGACGGCGGGGTCGGCGGAGCGCTCGCGGCCCTGGCGCTGGTCGTCGTCTTCTCGTTCGGGCTGTCGTGGGTGTTCTCCGTGCTGGGGCTGCTGATGCGTTCGCCCAACGCGGTGATGAACGCCGGGTTCATGGGCATCTTCCCGCTGACGTTCCTGTCCAACGTCTTCGTCGACCCGGCCACGCTGCCCGGTCCGCTGGAGGCGTTCGTCCAGGTCAACCCGATCTCGGTGCTGGCCACCGCCTCCCGCTCGCTCATGGCCGGCACTCCCGACGGCACCGCGATCGCCGTCTCCCTGGCCGTGGCCGCGGCGCTGGCCGCCGTGTTCCTCCCGGTCACGACCCGTCTCTACCGCAGCCGTTGAGGGCTACCGTGACGGCCGTGGTGCCGTCGGACCCGGACCCGTCGGGATCGGTGCGGCCGCTGGAGGACGCCATCCGCACCGACCTCCGCGGCGCCATGACCTACGCCGCGTACCTGGACCTCGACCACCTGCTGGCCGCCCAGCACCCCCGCAGCAGCCCCGAGCACCACGACGAGCTGCTGTTCATCGTCCAGCACCAGACCAGCGAGCTGTGGCTCAAGCTCGTCCTGCACGAGCTGCGTGCCGCCTGCCGGCACCTGGCCGGGAACGAGCTGGCGCCGGCACTCAAGTGCCTGGCCCGGGTGAAGAGCGTGCAACGCGTCCTCATCGAGCAGTGGTCGGTCCTGGCGACCTTGACCCCGCGCGAGTACGCCCAGTTCCGCGGCGCCCTCGGCAGCGCGTCGGGCTTCCAGTCGCACCAGTACCGCGCGGTCGAGTTCGTCCTCGGCGACAAGCACCCCGGCATGCTCGCGGTCTTCGACGGCGAGCCCGCCGCGCGGGAGCTGCTGGAGGAGCTGCTCGGGGCGCCGACGCTCTACGACGAGTTCCTCCGGCTGCTGGCCCGGCTCGGCCTCGCCGTCCCGGCGGTCGTCCTGGAGCGCGACGTGCGCCGGCCGTGGACCTTCCAGCCGGACCTGGTCCCGGTCTTCCGCGAGGTCTACGAGTCGACGGACACGCCGTGGGGGGTCTACGAGGCCTGCGAGAGCCTGGTCGACGTCGAGGACAACTGGCAGCTCTGGCGGTTCCGCCACCTGCGCACGGTGCAGCGGACCATCGGCGCGAAGACGGGGACCGGCGGCTCCTCCGGGGTGGGCTTCCTGCGCCGGGCCCTCGACCGCACGTTCTTCCCCGAGCTGTACGCCGTGCGCACCGTCATCGGCACCACCGCGGAGACCTCCCGGGGAGAGCCCGGAACCGAGCGGACCTGAGGCCCGTCCCGGGGGCGACGGCCCGCCGTGGAAAAAGCGGTGGCGTCGTCCGTCACATCCCGAGCAGCGTTCTCGTCAGTAGGGGAGAGCAGGGTGTGCACCCACCGAGGAGAGGAGCGGCATGTCCGCACGACCGGGCCACGCGGATGTCCTTGTGGCGCTCCCACCGGGGGGTCGAGCATGGGCACCCTGGCGCACCCGCAGAGGAGGAGCCGACATGGAGCCCGACCCGCGCGAACCGACCGGGGACCTCGGCTACGACACGGCGCACGAGGTGACCGGCGCCCGGCCACGGCCGCAGGGAGGGACCCCGGAGACCCCTCCGGTGGACGACGGCCGCGACGACGCCGCGGGGGACTACGGCTACGACGAGGCGCACGACTTCCGCCGCTGACCGCGACCCCGCGTGGGAGCGCCGGTCGGGGGTAGTCGACGGGGACCCGCCCGTCCCCAGGGAGCGTCGTGACCGACCGCAGCTCGCCCCGATCCGTCGTCGGCACGCTGACCGGCGGCCTCGTCCGCGCGCCGGAGCTGCGCACCGACGACGACCGTACGGCCTCCCGCCTGGAGCTCTTCTTCGACCTGGCCTTCGTCCTCGTCGTCGCGGAGCTGGCCATCGACTTCCGTGCCGACGTGACCTGGCACGGGGAGCTGGTGTTCGCCGGGCTGTTCACCACCGTCTGGTGGGCGTGGGTGAGCTCGACCCTCTACGCCAACCGCTTCGACCACGACGACGTCGTCTACCGCCTGCTCAAGCTCGGCAGCATGGCCGCCGTCGTCGGGATGGCCGCCACGGCCACCGAGGCGACCGGCACCTACTTCGGCGTCTTCGTCGGCTGCCAGCTGGTGCTGCGGGCGACGCTGTTCCTCCAGTACCTCCGCGCGTTCTGGCACCTGGCCGGTGCCCGGCCGATCGCCCGGCTGTACATGATCGGCACCGTCATCGGGGCGCTGCTGTGGGCGGTGTCCCTCGCGGTGCCGCGGCCGATCGGGTTCGCCCTGTGGGGCGCCGCCGTCCTGGTCGAGGTGCTGGTGCCGCTGGTGGCCACCCGCTCGTCGGCCGACGTCCCGCTGCACGTCGAGCACCTGCCCGAGCGGTTCGCGCTCTTCGTGATCCTGGTGCTCGGCGAGTCGGTGGCCGGCATCGCCCACGGGCTGCACACCGCCCACTGGACCGGCTCCGGGCTGCTGGTCGCGGCGCTCGGCTTCGTCCTGGCCGCGGCACTGTGGTGGAGCTACTTCGACCTGGCCGGGGCCCGCGCCAAGCAGCTGCTCAGCGAGGTGGGCGGGGAGCGCAGCGACCACTCGCACGACGTGTACGTCTTCGGGCAGCTGCCGCTGACCCTGGCGCTGGCCACCGTCGGCGCGGGGCTGGAGCTGGCCGTCGTGCAGAGCGGCGAGGGCGAGGTGCCGACCGGCACCCGGTTGGTGCTGGCCGGTGGAGTGGTCGTCTACCTGCTGTCGGTGACCGTGACCGAGGTGGGCATGTCCAAGCGGGGGGCGCGACGCGGGCTGTGGTGGCCGGTCGCCGCAGCCGCGGTCGCTGCGGTGGACATCGTGCTGGAGCTGCCGGCCGCCGTCGTGGTCGGCGCGCTGGCCGCGGTCGTCGTCGCCGTGGTGGTCGTCGGGCTGGCCGAGCGGTCCACCGGGCGGGTGGCCGTCGAGGAGGTCTGAGACCGGTTCAGCGCGCCCGGCGGGCGAGCAGCCGGCGCACCGGCTCGGTCAGGAAGAGCAGCAGCAGCGCGAAGTAGCCGATCCCCGGGACGGCGACGCCGAGGACGAGGGCGACCCCGAAGGTGCCCGTGGTGAGCAACGCGTCGAGCAGGTCGTCCTCCCTCGGGTCGGCGCCGGGCCGGCGCAGGTACGGCCGGCGCACGAGCAGGATGGTGAGCAGGGTCAGGCAGGCCGAGCTCAGCGTCATCGTCCCGACGTAGGTGGCGATGGCCAGGCGCTCGTCGTCGTAGACCGACGCCACCTCGGTGGCGAAGGGCAGCAGCACGATGGTCAGCGTCCAGAGCAAGTTCACCAGCACGAACGGCCGGTCGTAGGAGCCCACCCGCTCGACGATCCGGTGGTGGACCAGCCAGAGCTGGGCGATCACCGCGAAGCTCAGTGCGAAGGCGGTGAACCGCCGGCGCTCGGAGACCAGCAGGTCCCCGAGCGACACGGTCGAACCCTGGTCCGGGAGGACGTCGACCAGCGGCAGGACGAGCAGCGTGATGGCGATCGCCACGACGGCGTCGAGGAAGGTGATCAGCCGGTCGAGGCCCCGGTCGGTGCGCACCCGCCGCAGGCTAGGGCCGCACGTGACGGGGCGGGGACGGTCGGAATGCCCGTCGGCGGGTAGGGGGCCGGGCATGCGTGAACGACCAGGCCACGGCGGACGACCCGGACCCCGGGAGGGCAGCATCCGACTGCCGGACGGGCGGGCGATGGCGTACGCCGAATACGGCGACCCGGCGGGCCGGGTGGTGCTCGGCTGCCACGGCTCCCCGAGCTCCCGGCTGGAGCGCCACGTCGAGGACCCCGAGGACTACCGGCGCTGGGGGGTGCGGTTCGTCGTCCCCGACCGGCCGGGCTTCGGCCGTTCCGACCCGCAGCCGGGACGGCGGGTGGTCGACTGGCCCGACGAC
>DATIMX010000079.1:0-2554 GCA_035474935.1 Geodermatophilus sp.
GCGGTGTTCCCGTTCGACGCCGGAGTGACCGCCAAGTCGGGGTCCCTGCTCGCCGCGCTCGCGCACGGCGTACCGACGATCGCGACCTCACCGCCCGGCGTCCTGGACCGGCCGACGGAGGTCGAGGGCGTCCTCCGTGTACCACCGCGGAACACCGCTGCACTGGCCGACGCACTGCTCCTCGTGCTGTCCGACCGTGCCCTCGCCACGAGGCTGGCCGCCGCCGGACGCGCGTGCGCCGACCGATGGACGTGGCCGAGGATCGCCGAGTTCCACGCACTGATGTACGCCCAGGTACTCCGCGAAGCCGATGACGACAAGGGTCGTGGCCTCCGCCGGCGGCTGGTGGCAGGCTCCGGGATCCGCCGTGGCGGCAGGAAGGGATCCTGATGTCTCTGGTCAACCGCATGGCGCAGGCCGCACGTGGCCGTGCGCTCGCCCTTCTCTCCCACGATCGTCCCGACGGGAAGCCCCCGGGTGCGCGGGACACCGAGGACCCGGCACTGTTCCGGCCGCTCATCTACGGCGACCCCGACCGTCTGCACATCCACCCGACGGCCGTCCTGAACAACGCCCTCATCAACCTGTCCTCGGGGGACGTGACGATCGGTGAGTACGCGTTCTTCGGGCACAACGTCTCGATCCTCACGGGCACGCACGACTGGACGAAGTTCGGCGCCGAGCGTCAGGTGGCCGTTCCCTCCTCCGGCCGCGACGTGGTGATCGAAGAAGGCGCCTGGCTCTCCAGCCACGTCATCGTCGTCGCTCCCTGCCGCATCGGCGCGCACTCCGTGGTGGGCGTCGGGTCGCTGGTGCTGGGTGACGTCGAGCCCTACACCGTCGTCGCGGGCAGTCCGGCGAAGGTCCTCCGGCAGATCCCGAGGCCGGATGCGCCGGCCGCCACACCCGCCGATCCCGACGCAGGGGAAGCCGACAGAGTGGGCGCGGGATGAGCCCGAGCGCCGCTCGAGACGGATCTCCCCCGCAGGCGCGAGAGGTGGACCTCGAGCGCCAGGTGACGAGCCTGAGCCATGCCGTGGACGAGCTGGGCCGCCTGGCTCGAGACACCCAGGACCGGCTGCAGTCGGTGGAGGCCGAGCTGCGGAGTCTGCGGACGAGGGGCGGGAGCAGCCACGACGTTGACGGATGGGGCCCGCGCTTCGCCGCGATCTACGCCGACTTCACCGAGCACTTCCGGGGCTCGACCGCCGAGGTCAGCGCCAAACTCGAGGGCTACCTACCCGACGTCCACCGGCTCGCCGGTCCCGGCGGCGTCGTGGACCTGGGCTGCGGCCGAGGCGAGTGGCTGGCCCTGCTCCGCACCGCAGGGGTGGCAGCCCGGGGTGTCGACGCCAACCCCGCGTTCGTGGCCGCGGGCCGCGCGCGCGGGCTGGACATGGAGCTCGGCGACGCCCTCGGCTACCTGGAGGCACTGCCGCCGGACTCCATCGACATGGTCACGGCCTTCCACGTCATCGAGCACCTGGCCACCGAGGACCTGCTGGCGCTGCTGGAAGCAGCGAGAGGGGCGCTGCGCCCGGGCGGCTGCCTGCTGCTCGAGACGCCGAACCCCACGAATCTGGTCATGGCCGCCTGCGACTTCTACAACGACCCGACGCACCGGTCGCCGCTGCCCCCGGCCCTGATGGAGTACCTCGTGTCCACGCAGGGTTTCGGGGACGTCGAGGTCCGGCCGCTGCACCCGAAGACCGCTCCGCTGATCCACACCGGCCGTGCGGACGCCTGCGCCCGGGTCCAGGAGCTCGTCGCGCAGGCGTTCTTCGGGCCACAGGACTACGCCGTCCTCGGCTACAAGCTGCCCGCGGAGGAACGATGAGGCCTCGGAGGTGAACCGCGACGCGTGCCGGGTGCTCTACCTCGACGGCTACACGGTGTCCGATCCGAAAGTGGGCGTTCCGGCCAGTGACGCCATCGGGTACGGCATCACGGCATCCTCGGCGATCCGCGACGGACTGGGCGCCGTCGGACTCGACGTCGTCCGCCCTCGGCTCGACCCGCCGCCAACCGGCACCGGAGGAGGTCCCGAGGAACGGCTCACGTGGATCCTCGCGAACTACCGCAGCGTGCTCCGCGAACTCGTCGAAGACCCTCCCGACGTCATCTTCTGCTTCCACATCTTCTCGGTCTTCCCCGTGGAGATCAGGCGGATGCTGCTCGACCTCGGCCTGTCGATCCCCATCGTCGGCTACACGCACGGCAGTCACTGGGACCCCACCGACACCTTCCGCTTCGAGACCTACCCCGGGATGGAGGTGCTGGACCTGGCCAACCTGCACGTCCTCGACCGGGTGCTGCTGGTCTCGGAGTACATGCGGACGACGCTGCGGAGCACGATCGGCGCCCTCAACACCCCGCTGGCCGAGCACGTGGACGCCCACGCCGCCGTGGTCGGGTTGCCCCTCGCCGTCGACCGGATCGACGCCTGCCGTACCGGTCGCCGGTTCCCTCGTCCGACCGTGGTCTTCAACCACGCCCCGGTGTCCAGCAAGAACCCGGATCTCTTCGCCCGCGTCATGACCCGGGTGCTGCCGCA
>DATIMX010000080.1:0-5372 GCA_035474935.1 Geodermatophilus sp.
CTCATCCTCGACATCGGCCTGCGCGGGTTCCTCCCCGCCTCGCTGGTCGAGATGCGCCGCGTCCGCGACCTGCAGCCCTACGTGGGCCGCGAGCTCGAGGCCAAGATCATCGAGCTCGACAAGAACCGCAACAACGTCGTCCTCTCCCGCCGCCAGTGGCTGGAGCAGACCCAGTCCGAGGTCCGCAGCGAGTTCCTCAACAAGCTCGCCAAGGGCCAGGTCCGCACCGGCGTCGTGTCCTCGATCGTCAACTTCGGCGCGTTCGTGGACCTGGGTGGCGTCGACGGTCTGGTGCACGTCTCCGAGCTGTCCTGGAAGCACATCGACCACCCGTCCGAGGTCGTCGAGGTCGGCCAGGAGGTCACCGTCGAGGTCCTCGACGTCGACCTGGACCGCGAGCGGGTCTCGCTGTCGCTGAAGGCGACGCAGGAGGACCCGTGGCGTCAGTTCGCCCGGACCCACCAGATCGGCCAGGTCGTGCCCGGCAAGGTCACCAAGCTGGTGCCCTTCGGCGCGTTCGTCCGCGTCGACGAGGGCATCGAGGGTCTGGTGCACATCTCCGAGCTGGCCGAGCGGCACGTGGAGATCCCCGAGCAGGTCGTGCAGGTCGGCGACGAGATCCTGGTCAAGGTCATCGACATCGACCTCGACCGGCGCCGCATCTCGCTGTCGCTCAAGCAGGCCAACGAGGGCGTCATCGGCGACGAGGAGCAGTTCGACCCGGCCGCCTACGGCATGGCCGCCTCGTACGACGAGCAGGGCAACTACATCTACCCCGAGGGCTTCGACCCGGAGACGGGCGAGTGGCTCGAGGGCTACGACGAGGCCCGCGAGACCTGGGAGCGGCAGTACGCCGAGGCCCAGGCCCGCTTCGAGGCGCACCGCAAGCAGATCGCCGCGGCCCGCGAGGCCGACGCCGAGGCTGCGGCCGGTGGCAACTACTCCAGCGGTGAGACCGAGACCACGGACACCTCCGGCGGCACCCTCGCCAGCGACGAGGCGCTCGCGGCGCTGCGGGCCAAGCTCGCCGGCGGCGAGTGACCCCCGCTCGGCGAGGCTGAGCAGCTCCACCTGAGGCCGAGGCCCGGGACCCCGCGGGGTCCCGGGCCTCGGTCGTCCCTCCCATCCCCGAAGAGGGACGCTGTTCCGTCCGGGGCCCCGCCCTCGGCTCGGGGAGGGCGGGAGGACGGCGGCTCTCACGCACAGGGCCGCGAGCCTGGCGACGTGCTGGAACGGCCACCCTCCAGGGTCCCGCGCCGAGCCTGCCAGGCATGGGGGGAAGGGTGGTCCTCCTTCAGAGGCTGAGGATGATCGCGAACGCGGTGCGGGGGCGGCCACCGGAGTTCGCGAGGAACTGCCAGGTGTGCCGGCCCGCCGGTGCGGTCGCCGACAGCCAGCGCAGGAAGGCGTTGCGCGGACGGACGGCACCGTTGCGCTCCAGCCGCTCGCGGACCATCGGCAGGTCCGTGCAGCGCACGCCCGTGGGGCGGTCGAGCCGGTGCCGACCGGGGCCGCGCCGGGCGGCGGCGGGGGTCGACGAGGGGGCGGCGTGCGCGGGACGGGACATGGTCGGTTCTGCCTCTCTGGGCGTGGGAAGATCGCCGGGGAGAGAGTTGCCCACGGGACGCGTGTGACTGGAGCGACGCGCCGGGCAGGGCGGGCGGGTGTTACCCGTCCGTGACCGTCTCCCCGCCGGTGGCTACTGTCCGTGCGTGCTGCGGATCGGGCTGACCGGCGGGATCGGATCGGGCAAGAGCACGGTGGCCGGCCTGCTCGCCGCCCGCGGGGCGCGCATCGTGGACGCCGACCGCATCGCCCGCGAGGTCGTCGAGCCGGGGACGCCGGGCCTGGAGGCCGTCGTCGCGGCGTTCGGGCGCGGTGTGCTGACCCCCGAGGGCGCTCTGGACCGGCCGGCCCTCGCCGCCGTGGTGTTCGCCGACCCCGACGCCCGCCGTCGGCTCGACGGCATCGTGCACCCGCTGGTGCGTGCCCGCGCCGCCGAGCTGGTCGCCGCGGCGCCCCCGAACGCCGTGGTGGTGCAGGACGTGCCACTGCTCGTGGAGACCGGCCAGGCCGGTTCCTACGACCTCGTGCTCGTCGTCGAGGCCGACCTGGACACCCGGGTGCGGCGACTGGTCGGCCGGGGACTGTCCGAGGAGGACGCCCGCGCCCGGATCGCGGCCCAGGCCACCGACGAGCAGCGGCGTGCGGTGGCCGACGTCGTGCTGGACAACAGCCGCACCGTCGAGGACCTGGAGACGCAGGTCGAGCGCTTCTGGGCCGAGCGGGTGGCCCCCGCCCTCGGCTGACAGCACATTCGCGGCGTGCTCGCCGACCCGCCCGTCCCGCTGGACCACGACGCCGAGCCGGCGCGAGCAGGGGCCGTGGTGGACGTCGCGGCCGGCCGGTCACCGACCCTGGGAAGACGGCGAGAGGCCCGGGTCCACCGGACCCGGGCCTCTCGGTGCTGTGGGCGATACTGGGTTCGAACCAGTGACCTCTACCGTGTCAAGGTAGCGCTCTACCACTGAGCCAATCGCCCGATCCGGCCTGCGGCCGGTCCGCTCCACCGATCTCGGCGGAGGCCGAGGTGGAGACGGGATTTGAACCCGTGTAGACGGCTTTGCAGGCCGTTGCCTCGCCTCTCGGCCACTCCACCGCACGCAGGCACCGATCTGACGACCGGAGCCCGAGGTTCCGAGCGGACGACGGGATTCGAACCCGCGACCCTCACCTTGGCAAGGTGATGCTCTACCAACTGAGCCACGTCCGCGTTGCTGTCTTGCAGGGAGAACCATACCCGAACCGCGGAGGGGGGTTCGCAGGGGGTCCCCCCGCGGGGTCAGCGCCCCGTCGGGTCGGCGCCGCCGTTGGACAGCAGGGCGGCCAGTTCGCTGTCCACCTCGAGCACCGAGGACTCCTCGCCGAACGGCACGACGCTCGTGGTCAGTTGGAGGAAGCCGGCGACCGTGCCGCGGGACACCTCGAACAGCGCCTCGCCCGAGGGGGCGCGCAGGTGGAGGAAGAGGACGTCGCCCGACGTCCGGGACGGCCACAGCCGCACGTCGCCCTCGCCCGCCGGCCGGTCGAGGCCGGTCTGCAGCAGGTCACGGCCCACGAGCCAGGAGATGCCGTCCTCCTCCGCGCCGTCGCCGAAGGTGATCCGCACGGCGAACGGGTCGCTGATCTCGTAGCTGAACAACGCCGGGACCTCGGTCCACGACTGCGGACCGATAAGGTGAAGCGTCGTCGGGCACGTGTACCCAGGCGTGGCGCGGTTGATCATGTCTGGAACAACGACCTTCCCTGACCGAGGTGACGCCCGGACGATCTCCGCGCGTGTCGCGCCTCTGTGTGCCCCCTCCGGGCACGCCTGAACCGCGTCGCCCGCCTGTCGCGAAGACCGCGTGTGACGATGGAGCTCGTGAGCAGTCCGGGACGGCGTGTCGGGGACGGCCCGGCAGGCGCCGACCTCCTCCTGCGCATGCGCGCGGGCGACCGGAGTGCCGTGGACGAGCTCTACGGCAGATTCAGCCGGCCGGCCTTCGCGCTCGCCCGGCGCATCCTCGCCGACGACGTCCTGGCCGAGGACGTGGTGCAGGACGTGTTCCTCACCGTCTGGCGCGACCCGGCGGCCTTCGACACCGCGCGGGGCTCCTTCTCCTCCTGGCTGTTGGCGATGGTCCACCACAAGGCCGTCGACGCCGTCCGCCGGGAGGAGTCGCACCGCCGCCGGCAGACCCGGGCCGAGGACGGCCTGGCGCTGTCGACGCCGACGTCGTCCCGAGACGTCGAGGACGAGGCGTGGAGCCGGGTGGTGTCCGAGCAGGTGCGGGGCGCGCTGGGCGCTCTGCCGGCCCCTCAGCGGGAGGCGCTGACCCTGGCCTACTACGGCGGTTACACACAGCGGGAGGTCGCCGCGTTGACGAGCACGCCGCTGGGCACGGTCAAGACCCGGATGCTCGCCGGGATGCGCCGGCTCCGCGAGGAGCTCGGCGGCGCGGGCGTCACCCCGGGCGGCGCCCTCGGCGAGTCCGCGCCGGCCGACGGGACGAGCCGGTGACCGGCCCCCGGGACCCCCGCCGCGGGGAGCACGAGGCCTTCGACGAGCTCGCCGTCGGCTGGGCGCTGCACGCCCTCGAGCCGGAGGACGAGGAGCGCTTCGCGACCCACCTGCCGGCCTGCCCGCGATGCCGGCAGACGGTGCGCGAGACCTCCGACGTCATGGGGGCCCTCGCCGGCGACCTGCCCCCGGTCGACCCCCCGGAGCGGCTGCGCGAGCGGCTGCACGCCGCGGTGGAGGAGACCGAGCAGCAGCCCCGCCCGGCGCGGGGGGACGAGCGGACGCCGGTCCCGCCCGCGGTTCCCGACCGCCCGGCTCCCGTGTACCGGTTCGAGCCCCCGGCGAGTGGTGCGCACCGGGCGCCGTTCCCGGTCGACGCCGGGGACCCGCGGTCCAGCTGGCGTCGGGTGCTGCCCAACGCTCTCGTGGCGGCCGCGGTCGCGGCGTTCCTCGCGCTCGGCACCTGGAACGTGGTGCTCAGCTCGGCCCGCGAGGAGGCCCAGGCCGCCGTCGCCGAGCAGGCCGAGCTGGTCGACGCCCTGCTGACCCCGGGCCGGGCCACGATCGCGCCGCTGACCGCCGACGGCGCGACGGTCGCCACGGTCGTGGCGCGCGAGGGGCAGGTGCAGGTGGTCACCCAGGGACTGAGGCCCAACGACGTCCAGGACCAGACGTACGTGGTGTGGGGGACCGGTGACGGCGGGGCCGCGGCGCTGGGCACCTTCGACGTCACGTCCCCGCAACCGGCTGTGCGGACCGTAGTCTCAGGGCCGTCCGGGCTGGACGCCTACACCGGCTACGCGGTGAGCCTCGAGCCCGGGCGCTCGGCTCCGCCGGAGCCCAGCGACATCGTGGCGCAGGGGGAGGTGCCCAGCTGAGCGGTCCGGAGACGGTGGCCCCCTCCGGCGCCGGGCAGCCGGGAACCCCGGCGTCCGGTGCGCGGCGGGCCCACGCGGCCGGGGAGGCCCACCGGAGCCTGCGGGAGCGCGTCGCGGCCACGCACTGGCGGCGGCGTGTGGCCGCCCGCCGTCCCCTCGACCACGGCTACCGCCTGGTCGTGGGCGCGGTCGGCAGCGTCGTCGTGGCGTTCGGCCTGGTCACCATCCCGCTGCCCGGGCCGGGCTGGCTCACCGTCATCGCCGGGCTCTTCCTGCTCGCCACCGAGTTCACGTGGGCCGAGCGGCTGCTGGATTTCACCCGCCGGCACGTCCGGGCGTGGACCGAGTGGCTGGGGCGGCAACGGGCGTGGGTGCGGGTCGCCGTCGCGCTGGCGACCGCGGCCTTCGTCTACGGCGCTCTGGTCGTCGTG